>JBEBJW010000228.1:0-8141 GCA_040079715.1 Myxococcota bacterium
CGAGCCCGTCGATGTCGACGGCATCGAGCACATCGTCGAGGCACTCCCCGCGCTCGCGTGGGGAGACGGCCGCGCCCGGTCGACGCGCACCGACGTCGCGCCGCGGATCTCCGCCTCGGTGGAGTACGCCGTGCTCGTCGTCGGCAGCCCGCTCATCGCCGCGGCCCGCCTCGACGAGGACCCGGGCTCGCCGCGCGGACCTCGCCGCCGTGCAGGCGCACGAGGTGGTCGACGATCGACAGGCCGAGCCCGAGGCCGCCGTGCCTCCGGCGGGTGGAGCTGTCCGCCTGGCGGAACCGGCCGAACAGGTGCGGGAGGAACGCGGGGTCGATCCCCTCGCCGGTGTCCGCCACCACGACCGCGGCCCGCCCGTCGGCCTCGCCGATCTGCACCGTGACCCGGCCCCCGGCGGGGGTGAACTTCACCGCGTTCGTGAGGAGGTTGCCGACGATCTGCTGCAGTCGGCCGGCATCCCCGAGGACCCGCGGGAACGCCGGCCCCCCGAGCAGCGCGAGCCCGACCCCCTTCGCCTCCGCGGACACGCGGGCCGCCTCGATCGACGCCCGGACCGGCTCGTCGAGGCGCACCGGCGACCGCTCGAGGTCGAGCATCCCGGCGCTCATCCGGGTGACCTCGAGCAGGTCGTCGACGAGGCGCGCCTGGGCGCGGGCGTTGCGCTCGATCGTGTCGATGCCGGCGGCGACCTCGGCCGGGCGGTCCTTCGCGTGGCGCACCACCGCGCACCAGCCGAGCACGGCCGCGAGGGGGGTTCGGAGCTCGTGGGACAGCGTCGCCAGGAACTCGTCCTTGAGCTGGCTGGCCCGCTCGGCGTCGCTCCGGGCGAGCCGCTCGCTCGTCAGCAGCGCGTCGCGCTCGGCCTCCGCCCGCATCCGCCGCGCGATCTCGCGGTCGAACAGCCACATCGCCACGAACATCGTCGACGAGCCCCACAGCGCGATCAGCGGGGTGAAGTACGCCGGCGGGTGCGCTCCGGTCGCCATCACCACGCGCCAGGTGAGCATCGACAGCATCGCGCCCACCAGGAACAGCCACGCCCACGGCGCGCCCTGCCTCCGGGCGGCGAGCACGACCCCGTACACCACCGCGACGCCCTGCAGCAGGACCGCGATCAGCAGAAACACGTCGACCATTCCGTGCGCTCTCGTACGCCCTTCGTATCGGCCCCGGGGCCCGCGCGCTCCGCCCCGCCGGGTCGCGATCGCGCCCGGATGTCCGACCGCGGTCCGATGATCGCCCGACCGCCGACCGCTACGAACCCTGCACGAACGAAGGGGAGGCACGATGTCGGGTCTGCAGCGGATGGTGTGGCTGGCGATCACCCTGGGGGCGAGCGGCTGCCTCAGCATGGCGAGCTTCCAGGAGGTCGAGACGATGTCGAAGCACGAGACGCAGATCGGCGTCGGCGCGACCGTCAGCGGGTACCAGATCGATCTCGGTCAGGAGGATCCCACCAAGGTGATGGTGCCGGCGCTGAACCTGTGGGGTCGCCACGGGCTGACCGACCACTTCGAGCTCCACGGGCGGGTGTGGGCCCCGCTCGGCGCGACCATCGGCGGCAAGGTCCAGCTGCTGGGCACGCCGTACGAGCAGGGGTTCGGCCTGTCGACCGGGCTCGACGTGGGGTACCTGACCGTGTCGAGTGGGGACAGCACCACCAAGGTGCTCGACACCTACGTGCCGCTGTACGCCGGGTACCGGGTGAGCCCGGGGTTCGCGACGTACCTCGTGCCGAAGTACCTGCTGCGCGACACGTTCGGGTCCAGCGGGACCGAGCTGCAGCACCTGGTGGGCGGGACGCTCGGGCTGGCAGCCGGGAAGAAGGCGAAGTTCTACCTCGAGGGGACCGGGGTGTACAACCTGAGCACCAGCAACCCGTCGTGGACCGGGGGGATCGGGGTGGGGTTCTAGCCCTCGTCGACCAGCGCGTCGTCGGGCAGGAGGAACAGCTCCGTGTTCCCGTGCCCGTCCGGCCGGACCAGATCGTCGCGGATCCCGACCGACCGGAGTCGGGCCCGGAGGGAGCGCATGTTCCGATCCCAGTTCTGCCGCATCACCCGCTCGTCGGCGTCGGCACCCCAGATCTCCCGCGCGACCATCGACCACGGGACCGGCGCCCCGAACGCGCCGAGCTCGCTCACGATCCGGGCCGAGATCCCGGTCAGCACCACCGACGGTCGACCGTCCGGGTGGAGGTGGACCGTGTCGAATCGAGTGACGATCCGCAGCGGGGGCGAGCCGGCGACGTGGTTCGTGCTCCGACCGCCCCCGATGTCGACCGTCACGACCTCGATCCACGCCCCGTCGACCTCGAACCGCACCCCGTCCGACAGATCCTGCTCGGTCCCGTCGGCGGTCCGGACCACCCAGCCGTCGGTCGCGCTCGACACGTACCCGAGCGCGTCCGGGACGTACCGGGCCTCGGCGATCAGCGCTCCGTCGCGGCGGACCAGCGAGTGGACCGCGGCAGACAGCTCGTACGGCGCGTCGTCGAGCCCCGCCAGCGCGAGGACCCCCGGCGCGACGTACACCTCCTCGACCGCGAGCACCACGCCCGGCGCGAGCTGCAGGTGCTGACCGACCGCGAGCACGACCTCGTTGACCCGCTGCCCGCCGACCTCGAACCACCGGCGCAGCGCGAGCAGCTTCAGCTGGCGCCCGCGGAGGCTGACCAGGGCGTGCGCCTCCGACACGTTCGGGTCGGAGAACCGGAGCTCGGCCGACGACAGCCGCCCGATCACCGCGCCCGGCGCGAGCCGGACCGAGCGCCCGTCGGGGAGCCCCACCCGGACGTACGACAGCTCGCCGCCCATCTGTCCTCCGGTCGGAGACCTTCGCACGTTAGTACGGCGCTCATGCTGCTGTCCCCGGTCGACCTCGGTCCGGTCGAGCTCCACACCGGCGTGGGCGCGGGCGGGATGGGCCAGGGGTGGCGCGGCGTGCACCGCGCGACCGGGGTGCCCGTCGCGGTCAAGGTGATCCGGTCGCCCGAGCGCTCCGGCCGCCGGTTCACCCTCGCGTTCCGGAACGAGGTCCGCCAGGTCGCGAAGCTCGACCACCCGCACGTGGTCCGGATCCTCGACGACGGCGAGGTCGACGACGTCGCCGCCGCCGCGTCGAACGACCAGCTCCGCGCCGGATCGCCGTTCTTCGTGATGGAGTACGCGAGCGCCGGCTCCCTCGCCGACCACCTCGCCGCCCCGATCGACTGGGAGGGCGTGCGGTCCGCGCTGGTCGCCCTGCTGTCCGGGCTCGCCCACGCCCACGCGCGCGGGGTCCTCCACCGCGACCTCAGCCCGCGGAACATCCTGCTCGCCGGCCCCGGCGACCCCCGACCCGGCCTGAAGCTCGCCGACTTCGGTCTCGCCCGCGGCGAGCTCGCGTCGAGCGCCCTCGTCGACGGGGGGACCCCGCAGTACATGCCCCCCGAGCAGTTCGACCGCCGGGTGCACGAGCAGGGGCCGTGGACCGACCTGTACGCCCTCGGGTGCATCGCGTGGGAGCTCGTGACCGGCGCGCCGCTGTTCACCGGTCGCACGACGCGCGATCTGCACCGCCAACACGTCTCCGCCCCGATCCCGCCGCTCGTCACCCGGTTCGACGCCCCGCCGGACCTCGAGCGGTGGCTGGTCCGCCTGGTCCAGAAGGACCCCGCGGCCCGGTTCCGGTACGCCGCCGACGCGATCGCCGCCCTCGGGTCGCTCGGCCCGGCCGTCCCGACGGTCTCGGCCGTCCCCGGCGGCGGCTCGACGATCGAGGCGTCGGGGGCGTTCGAGCTGCCGGCCCACGACGAGGCGCCCACCGACGTCGGGCTGCCCCACCCCGGCGTCGCACCGATCGTGCCGACGCACTGGCGCCCGCGGCTCGGCGAGCGCCGTCACCCGCTGGTCGGGATCGGGCTCGGGCTGTACGAGCTGCGCACCCTGCCGCTCGTCGACCGGTTCGCCGCCGGAGACGCGCTGTGGGACGCGCTGCGCGCCGCGTGGGACGCCCGTCGGCCCCAGCTCCGGGTGGTGTGCGGCCCGACCGGGCACGGCAAGACCCACCTCGCGCGGTCGGTCGGGTGGCGGGCCCAGGAGCTGTGCGCCGCCGAGCTGGTCATCGTCGAGCACGGACCAGTGGTCGGGCCGACCCACGGCGTCCGGTACGGGCTCGCGACCGCGCTCGGGTGCGTCGGGCTGGCGGAGGACGAGGTCGACGCGCAGGTCCGGCTCCACCTCGCCCGCGCCGGCCTCGACGACCCGGACGAGCGGGCGGCGCTGGTCCGGTACCTCGTCGGGTCCGAGCTGATGCTGATCGACGAGCAGGACGCGCTGGCGGTGCGGGTCCTGGCCCGGCTCGGCGCGGATCGCCCGGTGGTGGTGCGGCTCGAGGGGCTCCAATGGGGTCCGGAGACCGTCCGGTTCGCGCTCGCGGTCCTCGCCGCCCGCGGCCCGCTGCCGGTGCTGCTGATCGGCACGGTGGATCCGCCCGGGGAGGTCGACCCCCGGCTGGTCGGCCGCGACGACACCGCGGTGATCGAGATCGGCCCGCTGGCGGACGCGGACCAGCTCACCCTGGTCCGCGAGCTGCTCCACCTCGACGACGGCCTCGCCGAGCGCGTCGTCCACCGGACCCGCGGCAGCCCGCTGTTCGCCGAGCGCCTCGTCGGGGACTGGGTCCGGCGGGATCGCCTCGGGATCACCCCGCGCGGCTACACCCTGCGCGACGGCACCCCGGACGAGCTCCCGGACGACCTGCACCAGGTGTGGATCCGGGCGATCGAGCGGGCGGTCCGGGGCGAGGCCGCGACGACCGCGCTGTTCGTCGGGTGCGCGCTCGGGCTCGAGCCGTCGCGCCAGGACTGGGTCGACGGGTGCGCCCGGTCGAACGTCCCGGAGTCGGCGGTCGACGAGCTCGCCGACGCGCTGTGCGCCGCCCGCCTCGCCGAGCCCGCCGGCGCCGGCTGGCGGTTCGCCCACCCGCTCGTGTGGGAGAGCGTCCGCCGCCGGGCGATCGACGCCGGCGCGTGGGCGGAGGTGAACCGCGCGTGCGCCGCGATGCTCGCCGACCGGCCCGGGGAGGTGCGCCAGCAGGAGCGCCTCGGCGGCCACCTCCTCGCGGCCGGTCGGCTCGACGAGAGCCTCGAGCCGCTGCTCGCCGGCGCCCGGCGGTGCGTCGACGCGGGGGAGTTCCCGGCGGCCCAGGCGCTGCTCGACCGGCGCGACGCGGCGATGCGCGCCCTGCGGGTCCCCGACGACGACGAGCGGTGGGGCGACGGGCGGCTGGTCGAGCTCCGGGTCCTGGTCGGGCGCGGGGCGGTGGTCCAGGCGCAGGCCCGCGGGGCCGAGCTCGCCGAGGCGTGCCGGGTCCACCGGTGGAAGCGCCTGCTGCCGGAGGCGCTGCGGGCGCTCGGGCTGTCGCTGCTGAAGCTCGGCAAGCTCCTCGACGCCGAGGCGATGTTCGCCCTCGCTGGCTCGACCGCCAGCCTCCGCCCGACCCGCGACGCCCAGCTCACCCAGGCCCGGTGCGCGATGTACCGGGGGACGATCCTGCGGATCCGCGGGTCGCTCGCCGACGCGCTCGAGGTGCTGGAGGCGAGCCTCGCCCAGTTCGAGGCGCTCGGCGACCGGACCGGGATCGCCGACTGCGAGGCGGAGATCGCGCACGCCCGGCTGGTGCTCGCCGGGGAGCTCGACCTCGCCGAGGCCGCGATCGGGCGGGCCCAGGCCGCGTACGGGGCGCTCGGGAACCAGGTCGGCGTCGCGACCTGCGTGAACACCGCCGGCGACATCCACCGGCGCCGCGGCGACCTCGCCGGGGCCGAGCGGGCGTACCGGTGGGCCCTCGCGCGGTTCGACCGACTCGGGTCCGACGCGCGGCTGTTCCCCCGGCTGAACCTCGGGATGGTGCTGCTCGCGCTCGGGCAGGTCGCCGAGGCCGACGCGTACTTCGCGGAGGCCCAGGACCTGATCGAGCGCAGCGGGCGGGCGGGGCTGCTCGCGGCGGTCCGGATCTGCCGGCTGCCGGGCGCGGCGATCGCCCGCGACTGGGCGACGTGGGACGCGCGGCTCGCCGCCGCCGACGGGCAGGTCCACCGCGCGGACCCGGACCTCGCCGCGGTGCTCGACCAGGCCGCCGCCCTCGCCGAGGCCGCCGGACAGTCCGATCGGGCGGAGGCCGCGAAGGGGCGAGCGTCCGCCCTCCGATCCGCATAGGAGGGCCGAATGGTTTCGCTCGTCACCGCGTTGTCGCTCGCCGCGCTGTCCGGGTGCCGGTCGGACCCGGTGCCGCCCTGCGCCGGCGAGACCTGGGGCGCGATCGACGACCCGGCCCACGCGATCCACGTCCGCCCCGACGGGGACGACGCCGGCGACGGGACCGAGCGCGCCCCGGTCCGGACCCTCGCCGCGGCGCTCGGGCTCGCCCGGGACGGCGGACCGCGGACGGTGGCCCTCGGGGCCGGGGTGTTCCCGGCGTCGCTGTCGCTGGTCACGGACGCGGGCGACGGGCGCACCGACGACGGTCTGCGGCTCCAGGGGTGCAGCGCCGACGAGACGTCGATCGTCCCGGACCCCGGCGCGCGGGCCGCCAGCACCGGCGGGGTGCCGGGGTCGACCGTCACCGTGACCGCCGCCCAGGACGTCACCCTGTCGGACCTGACGTTCGACGGCGGCGATCGGCCGCTGTTCGTGTGGGGCGGCGCCGAGGTCACGGTGGTCCGGGTCCGGATCGTCGACGCGACCGCGTCCGGGTTCGTGGTCGACGGGCCGTACACGATCGTCCACGCGACCGACGTCGAGGTCCACCGCACCACCGCGTCCGGCGGATCGACCGTCGGCGCCGGCGGCTACGGCGTCGAGATCGACGGCGCGACCGTCGACTGGACCGGCGGCGGGGTCTGGGCGAGCACCGCGGCCGGGATCGTGGTCACCGGCGACACCGGGGCGCTGACCCTCGACGGCGCGACGGTCGCCGACACGCTGTCCGCCGCCGACGGGCGGTTCGGGCGCGGGGTCCAGGTCCAGCAGTACGCGACCGCGGCCCTCACCGGGTGCACCCTCGCCGCGAACGTCGACGCCGGGCTGTTCTCCCTCCTCGGTCAGGGCGTGTCGCTCGACGGGGTCACCGTCGACGGCACGGCCGGCGCCACCGGCGGCACTGGGACGGGGGGCACTGGGGTCGGCGGCGACGGGATCGTCGTCACCGGGATCGACGCCGACGGCCGCCAGCTCGACCCCGCGACGTTCACCGTCTCCCTCGCCGGCAACACGATCGGCGGCGTCGCGCGGGCCGGGATCGTGGTCGAGCGGGTCACCGCCGCGCTCGACGGGAACGTCGTCACCGGCACCGCCCCCGACGCTGCCCGGGTCGCGCAGGAGGGCGCGGTCGTCACCGGCACCGACCCGGTCACCGTGGCGACCACCCCGCTCGGCCTCGTCCGCGACGCGCTCGCCCCGGTCGGGCGCCGGTGAGGGCCCGCCGCCTCCGGTGGCTGCCGGCGGCGCTGGTCGGGGCGTTCGGCCTCGGGTGCGCCTGCTTCGGGCCGCGGGACTGCCCGCCCGGCACGGTGAGCGAGGCCGATCAGTGCGTCGCGGCGGACTGTTTGTCCGAGTCGTTCGACGTGTGGGACGACGACGCGTACGTGTACGTCGACGGCACGCCGTTCGGGCCCGAGGACGGGTTCTCCGACGGGAGCGCGTCGTGGCCGTTCTTGACGATCGCCGAGGCGATCGGGCCGGCGCTCGCCCGCGGGGTGCCGGTGATGATCGCCCCCGGCCATTACGACGAGGTGCTGGCCCTCGACAGCACGCACGACGGGCTGGTGATCCGCGGGATGTGCAGCACCACCACCAGCCTGACCGGCTCCAGTGGCAGCTCGGTGACCCTCGACGGCGGGCCGGACACCGTGGTCCGGATCGAGGACCTCCGGGTCTACAACGAAGCCCAGGCCGGGATCGTCGTCACGAGCGGGCTGCTCGCGCTCGACGACGTGTCGGTCGACCGCGCGGTCGGGTCCGGGATCCTGGTCCAGGGCCGGACGGCCCGGATCGAGGTCGGGACGGCCGAGATCGTCGACGTGGGCGGCGGCGAGGACGACGCGGTCCCGTCGTACGGGCTCGTCGCGGCCGACGGCGGGGTGG
>JBEBJW010000229.1:0-8139 GCA_040079715.1 Myxococcota bacterium
GGTCCGCAGGCGCCCGCTCCTGAGCCGGCGACCGCACCGACGCTGCCGGTCGAGGGGGCGGCGGTCGCGACCGCGCTCGCGGCGGTGTCGAACAGCTGGCTGTTCACCCGGGCGCACTCGGGGCTCCAGGTGGTCGACGTGGAGACCGGCCAGCAGGTGTTCTCGCGGAACGGCGACCAGCTCCTGAACCCGGCGTCGACGATGAAGGTGGTCACGAGCGCGGCGGCGCTCCGGAACCTCGGCCCGTCGTACCGGTTCACCACCGACGTGTACTACGACGGCGAGCTCGAGCCGGACGGCACGCTGAACGGCAACCTGTACGTCAAGGGCCACGGCGATCCCACGTTCGTGACCGAGAAGCTGTGGAAGCTGGTCGGGGAGATCGAGCTCCTCGGGGTCGAGACGGTCACCGGCAACGTGGTGTTCGACGACTCGTTCCACACCGGCGGGACCGTGCTCCCCGGGTGGGACAAGCAGGACGACGTCGAGAAGGGCACCTCGTACTTCGCCACGCTGTCCGCGCTGTCGCTGAACGCGAACACGGTGGTGCTGGTGGTCCGGCCGGGAGCCGAGGTCGGCAGCGCCGCCCGGGCCTCGCTCGAGACGCCGGTCCACGGGTACGTCGAGATCGACAACCAGGTCAAGACCACGCCGCCGGGCGGCCGGAAGTTCGTCGAGGTCGAGCGGACCGTGCTTCCGGACGGGACGAAGTTCACCCTCACCGGGACGGTGCCGGTCGACGAGCTCGATCGGACGTGGATCCGCCGGACGGTGGCGGATCCGACGGCCCACTTCGTGGCGGCGTTCCGCCAGAAGATCGACGAGAGCGCGATCCACGTCGACGGCCGGTACGTCCGCGGCACCACCCCGCCGGACGCGACGGCGCTGCTGTCGGTCGACAGCCCGCCCCTGTCGCAGATCGTGGCCGACATGAACAAGTCGTCGCTGAACTTCTTCGCCGAGCAGGTCCTGCGGACGGTCGGCGCCGAGGTGACCGGCGAGGGCTCCACCGCCGCCGGGCTGACCGTGGTGTCCCAGTACCTCCAGACGATCGGGGTCCCTCCGACCGACGTGGTGCTGATCAACGGCAGCGGCCTGTCGCGCCAGGCGAAGATCGCTCCGCGGGCGCTGACCGCGGTGCTGGTCGACATGGCGCGCGATCCCCTGGTCGGATCCGAGTTCGCCGCGTCGCTCGCGATCTCCGGCACCGACGGCACGCTGTGGTCGCGCCTGCGCGAGGACCCGGGGCGACTCCGCGGCAAGACCGGCACGCTCGACGACGTCCACTGCCTCACCGGGTTCGTCGACTCGCACGGGGGGCGGAAGTACGCGTTCGCGTTCCTCGTCAACGACTACGGCACGCGCCTGCAGGCCGTCCGCGACGTTCACGACGCGTTCGCTCGCCAGATGTTCCTGGTCGGGGCAGATTGATGTCGCCGAACCCGACCTGGATTCCCGGATCCCTGCGCAGGTTCCTGCTGGGCGGACTGAAATTGACATCGAGATCGGGTGGGCGATATAAACGAGCGGCCCCGTGCCGCCTCGCTGGGGACGGGATCCCCCTGTTTCCCCGCTCGACCACTCGGGGCTGGTTTGAGGGGTCCTCCCCGGGGGGGAGTGGATGGTCTTCGATGGGATGGTTCAGAGTCGCGTTCTCCGGTGCGGCGGTGCTTGCCGTTTCGGTCGCCCTCGGGTCGGGAGTCGCGTTCGGTCAACAGCCGGCGGAGCCGCCGCCGGTGCCGGTTGCCGCTCCGGCTCCGGTCGCTCCGGCGCCCGCTCCGACACCGGCTCCGGCTGGGGCCGCCGCGGCGACGCCGTCGGACGCCCCGGTCCTCACGCCGACGGGTGACACGCCGCCCGCCGATCAGGCCGCAGTCGACTTCGGGCGCGAGCTGCGCACGGTCGAGGAAGACGTCGGGAACCTAAAGGAGCGGGTGTTCCGGTCCAAGGCGACGTTGAAGCTCCTGAAGGAGCTGGTGGTCGACCCGGCGATCTCCGGGTCCCGCCTCGCGATCTGGCACGTCAACAAGCTCGGCGGCGGCTACTCGATGGAGTCGGCGCAGTACTTCATCGACGGCAAGAGCGTGTTCAGCAAGGTCGACCCGTCGGGCACGCTCGACTCGGTCCGCGAGATCAAGGTCTCGGAGCAGACGGTCCCCGCGGGCACCCACGTGCTCCAGGTGAACCTGGTCCTCCGCGGCAACGGCTACAAAGTGTTCAGCTACCTCCGCAGCTATCAGTTCAAGGTCACGTCGTCGTACACGTTCAAGGTGGAGGAGGGCCGGGTGTCCGTCATCCGGGTCCTGGCGGACAGCCGCGGCGGGTTGCGGAACTTCGTCGAGCGTCCGACCATCCACTACGACGAGCGCACCGAGTCGTACAGAGAGGAGTGATGCCGAGGTACGGCCGAGAGAATCGGGTCGGAGTGCTGGGGAGGATCGTCCTCGCGGCGTCGCTCGGAGTTTGTGGGGGCGCGTTCGCCGCTCAGTCGGTGGACGCGCAGCTCGATCAGCTCGACGCGCGTGCCGTCGAGCTCGGCGCGCGCACCACCACGCTCGAGCTCGACACGCGTCCGGGCGCCTACCTGTCGGAGTCGGAGGCGGTCAGCCGGTTCCAGGACTACCTGTTCCTGCACCTGATCGGCGAGCACGAGGCGGCGGCCGAGGGGTTCTTCGCCCTGGTCACCACCGGTGTGCTGGCGGACGCCGGGCTCCACCGCGACGCGGAGTGGTACCTGGCGGAGTCGCTCGCCGGGCTCGGGAACTACAAGACCGCGGCCTCGCGGTTCCAGGTGATCGTCGACGATCCGGACCACCCGTTCCGGGACGACGCGGTCCGCCGGTTGCTCGAGCTGTACGCGACCAGCGGCGACAAGGACGCGTTCTCCCGGATGTACGAGGCGGAGATCGCGTCCGGGCGGGTCAAGCCGACCGGGCTGATCACGTACTCGCTCGCGAAGGCGTTCTACCAGCAGGGCAACCTCGACCAGGCGAAGAGCTACTTCGGGCAGGTCCCGGCCGAGAACGCCTGGTACGGGCGCGCCAGGTACTTCCTCGGCGCGATCCTGGTGAAGGAGGGCGACCTCGACGCGGCGAAGACCGAGTTCAAGACCGTGTCCGACCTGTCGATCCAGACGGCCGAGGATCGGATGGTCCACGATCTCGCGCTGCTCGGGCTCGGCCGGATCGCGTACCACACCGGCGACTACCTCGCGGCGTCCGAGGCGTACAACCTGATCGGCGGCGACAGCCAGTACCAGGCCGACAAGCTGTACGAGATCGTCTGGACCAGCATCCGCCGCGAGAAGTGGCGAGACGCGCTGAACAACGTCGAGATCTTCCTGCTCGCGTACCCGGAGCACGAGTACTCGGCCCAGCTCCGCCTGCTCCAGGGGCACCTCAACTTCCAAGAGAAGAACTGGACCGACGCCCGGGGCTCGTACGAGCAGGTGATCACCGAGTACACCCCGGTCCAGGCGCGGTTCGACGCGCTGTCGCGGCCCGGGTCCGACGCCGACGCGGCCGTCCGCAGCGTGCTCGAGGTCCAGACCGAGCAGACGGACCTGCCGCCGTACGCGGTGTCGATGATGAAGGCGGACCCCGAGCTGTCGCGCGCGATGAAGGTGTTCCGCGACCTCGACCAGGAGCGGTCGGACATCGAGGCGTCCGAGCGGCTGATCGAGGAGCTCGAGTCGTTCATCCAGGGGTCCGGCGCGATCGGGAGCTTCGAGCGCACCCGGACGAACTCGCTGGTCGACCGGATGGAGGTGGTCGACGCGCGGCTTGATCTGCTGTCGGTCGAGCAGCAGTGGCTCGGCTCGGTGGCCGACAACGGCGTGGCGGCGGATCTGCCGGCGCTGATCGATCGGCGCCAGGCGCTCGAGACGCGGTCGACCGCGATCGCCGCCACGGTCGAGCAGGCGGCCACCGCGCTGTCGGCGTTCGAGCGCGGGATGGGCGAGCTCCACGCCGAGGCGGACAACGCCCGGCGCGACGCGTCGGATCGGCAGGCGCAGATCGACGCCGCCCGCTCGGACCTGACCCGGGCGTCGGACGACGTGGCGCGCGAGCAGCTCGTGTCGAAGATCACCACCCTCGAGTCCGAGGTCACGGCCGCGAAGAGCCGGCAGGAGGACGCCGACCGGAAGATGGCGTCCCTCGTCGCGCCGAACTCGGCCGACGCGATCGACGTGACCGCGCTCGGCACGCTGTACGCCGAGATCGACTCGCTCGCGTCCGACTTCCGGTCGATCCGCCCGAGCCAGCCCGGGCTGGTCGCCGCCGATCGGATCGACAGCACCCACCGGTCGCTCGACGACATGTTCGCGCGGCTGACCGGGGTGTACGACGCGATCGGCCAGACCGAGACCACCGAGGTCACCGGGATCAAGCAGCGGTTCGACGCCGAGGTGGTCGCGGTCGCGCAGGAGCGGGTCGACTACGACACCCTGCTCGGAAACGCCCGGTCGGTGTCGCTCGAGATCACGCGCCAGGGGTTCGGCCGGCTCGAAGACTTCTTCGCCGACTCGATCCTGAAGGCGGACATGGGGATCGTCGACGTGTTCTGGGCCGAGAAGCTCGAGATCGCCGACGAGCTCGACCGGGTGCGCGAAGAGCGCGAGCTGCAGCTCGCCGAGCTCGAGCGTCGATTCAAGCTGATCCGCGAGAAGATGGGAGACGAGGAATGAGCCGCCGGGCCGGATTGGGCGCGCTGGTGGTCAGCCTCGGGCTGCTCGGGTTTCCCGGTCGACCGCTCGGGGCTGGGTTTCCCGTGCTGCTGCTCGGGGTCGGATTCGAGCACCCGGCGAGCGCAGCGTCGGCGGATCGGGGGACGGCCACCGAGGCGCCTCCGGATCGGCTCGAGGGGCCGGTCCCGGTCGAGGTCGACGCGTTCCGGGCGACCCAGGACCGGTTCTCCGAGCGGATGAAGGAGCTCGAGGACGACACGCGGTCGTTCGTGAACTTCCGCGAGCAGGAGGAGCGAGCCGCGGTCGCGGTCCAGTACACGGACCGGATCGAGCAGCTCGTCGGGCAGGAGAAGGAGCAGCGCGAGGGTGCGATCGTCCGGTTCGAGGCGTTCCTCGACCGGTACCCCGAGCTCCCCTACGCGTCGCACGTCCGGTTCCGGCTGGCCGAGCTGTGGTTCGAGAAGGCGTCCGAGGAGTGGTTGGCGGAGGCGGACGAGTACAACGCCCGGCTGAACGACCCGAACACGCCGATCGAGCAGCTCGAGGCGCTCGGCGAGGAGCCGAAGCGCGATCTGTCGCGGTCGCTCGAGCTGTACCAGAAGATCGTCGCCGACAACCGCTACAAGCCGGCAGACACACGGTACGAGCGGCTCGACGGCACGTACCTGATGATGGGGTTCGTCTACAACGACGTGAACTCGGTCCAGTACGACCCAGCGATGGCGAAGGCGACGTTCCAGGAGCTGATCCAGGTCCTTCCGGACTCGGAGCTCGCCGATCGGGCGCACCTGTTCCTCGGGAACTTCGCGTTCGAGGAGAACCAGTTCGACGCGGCGCTCGCCGAGTACAACTTCGTGTACGGCAAGGGCGTCGAGGGCAAGTACTTCGAAGAAGCCCTGTACCAGCTCGCGTGGGCTCGGTACAAGATGAACGAGTTCGACCGGGCGCTCACCCTGTTCACCGAGCTGCTCGACCTGTCCGAGAAGAAGAAGGTCGACTCGGGCACCGAGAGCCCGTTCGCGCCGGACGCCCGGCGGTTCATGGCGTTCTCGTTCGCAGACATCGCGTACGACGACGACAGCGACGCGGTCAACGTCGCGAAGGCGTACTTCAAGAAGATCGGCGAACGGGAGTACGAGCGCGAGGTGTACCGCCAGCTCGCCGACGTGCTGATCCGCTACACCCGCCCGCGCGAAGCGATCGAGGCGTACGCGCTGCTCCAGGAGGATCCGCGGTGGATCCTCGAGTCCGACGATCCGAAGTACCAGATCGCGCTGATCGACCTGTACCTCACGTCGATCGCCCGCGACCTCGCGGCGGCCGGCTCGGCCCGGCTCGAGTTCATCGACAAGTACAGCGAAGGCACCCCCTGGTGGGACGCCAACCGGAACGATCCCGAGGCGCTCGAGGTCGCCCGCCAGTACATCGAGTCGTCGCTGCTCGACGTGGCGATCGAGTACCGGGTGCGCGCGCAGGAGTCCGGGCAGCCCGGAGACTTCTCGCTCGCGGCCGACAAGTACGAGGAGTACCTCGAGAAGTTCCCGATCTCCGACGACTACTACAAGCAGCAGTGGTACCTCGCAGACTCGCTGAAGCTCGCCGGCGACTACGATCGGGCGCTGGTCGAGTTCGAGTCCCTGGTCCGGAACGCGCGGTACCACCCGTACGGCGACGCGGCGATGTACTCGCTGATGGACGTGCGGCTGCAGCGGATGAGCGCCCTCGGCCACGCGCCGGACAAGGAGCCGACCGACGCGCCGGTCGAGCGGACCTACCCGGCCGGCGACCAGACGGTGACCGTGTTCGGTCTGACCGAGGACCGGAAGAAGTTCATCGAGTCGGCGGACATGGTGTTGAACCACCCGTTCACCGTCTCGACCGATCCCGAGCTGCCGAACTACCAGGCGGCGGTCGACGAGCGGCGCGCGGCGCTGATGTACGTCACTTCGCAGATCCTGTACTACCACCACCGGTACGACGAGGCGCGGCCGCGGTTCGAGTCGCTGATCGAGAAGTACCCCCGGACGATCGAGGCGAACTACGCCGCAGGTCTGCTGGTCGACAGCTACCTCGCCGAGGGCAAGCTGGCGGAGGTCCGGTCGTACTCGAAGAAGTTCACCCTGAACCCGCCGGGCCCGGCGACCGACATCGACCCCACCCGGTTCTCGGGCACGCTCGAGGCGACCACGTTCAAGCTCGCGATGGAGCAGGCCGGCACCGCCGATCCGCGGGTGGTGGCCGACTCGTTCATCGCGTTCCGCAAGGAGTTCCCGAAGTCGGAGTTCGCGCCGGACGCCCTGTACAACGCCGCGTTCTACAACCAGCAGGCTGGGCGGGCCGAAGACGCGAACCGGCTGTACGAGCAGTTCGTCGCCGAGTACCCGCAGGACAAGCGGTCGAAGGGGCTGTACTTCCGGATCGCCGCCAACTACGAGGCCACGTTCGAGCTCGACAAGGCGATCGGGTTCTACGACAAGGTCCTCGGCCACCGCGACGCGACCGCCGCCGAGAAGGCCGACGCGCTGTACAACCGGTCGTTCCTGCTGATCGGCCTCGGCCGTCACCGCGAGGCCGCCCAGGGCTACGAGCGGTACGAGGCCGAGTACGACCAGGAAGACCAGGAGCAGATCCTGTTCCTGGCCGGCGAGCAGTGGGAGAAGGTGTCGACCTCGGACGCGGTCGAGTTCTACGGCCGGTACAAGAAGAAGTACCCGAACGCGAGCCCCGACCACTTCATCGAGGCCGAGTACCGCCTGCTGAAGCTGTACGGCGACCAGAAGGCCGACGCGACCAAGCTCAAGAAGCAGAACGACGCGATCATCGCCGCGTTCGATCGGTTCGCCCAGCAGGGCAAGCCGATCGGGCCGAAGGGCCACGAGTACGCCGCCGCGGCCGAGTACCCGAGCCTCGAGAAGGCGTTCGGCAACTACGCGGACGACAAGCTCTCCGGCAACGACACGAAGGACGCGACGCTGCTGAACGAGACGAAGCCGAAGGAGCTGAAGGACATCGAGGGGCGGGCCAAGGCGTTCGTCGCGAAGTACCAGAACTTCGAGTACAACTCCGGCGCGCTGCTGCTGCAGGCGAAGGCTGCGTTGTACCTGGCGGATCTGGGCCTGTCGATCCGGTGTCCGAAGGGGATGTCGGAGGAGGACTGCTGGACCTACGAGGACATCCTCGACGAGAAGGTGTTCCCGCAGTTCTACGAGGTCGAGGACGTGGGGATCAAGCGTCTCCAGGAGCTCGTCCAGGGCGCGAAGGACAAGAAGCGCCACTCGCGGTTCGTCGACGAGGCGATGGCCGAACTGAACCGGCGGAAGCCCGATCAGTTCCCGGCGGTCAAGCAGGAGCTCGAGGGCGGCACCGACTCGACGATGCCGGTGTCGATCCCGCCGCACCGGATCGAGGCCGCCGCACCCGCTCCGGCGCCGGAACCGGTCCCGCCGCCCGCC
>JBEBJW010000230.1:0-8115 GCA_040079715.1 Myxococcota bacterium
TCGCCGGCTCGGGCGTCGCCGGCTCGGACGCCCACGGCTCGGACGTCGACGGCTCGAGCGTCGACGGCTCGGGCGTCGACTGCGGCGCGGTCGCGGCGGACGCGGTCCGGAGCCCGGCCGGGATCGGCGGCGCCGGCGGGGTCGGCGCGGTCGGCGCGGCGACCACCGACGGCAGCGGCACGTCCGGCATCGCCTCGTGCTTCGCGAGCGCGATCGACGCCTCGATCGCGAGCCGGGCGACGAGGTACCGGTAGCAGGGCAGCGCGTCCGCCCCGGCCGCCGCGAGGTCGAACACGTGCCCCGCGGACGCCGCGGCGGGCAGCAGCGCGCCGATCTTCTCGGCGAGCGCGCTCGTGTGCGGGACCGCCGCGAGCGCCGCGTGGTCGAGCTCGGTCGTCAGGTGGGCGAGCAGCGCCTCGGCGTCGGCGATCCCCTCGCGGCCCGCGATCCCGAGCAGGCGGTCCGCCATCGCCCGGCCCTGGTCCCGCACCAGATCGGCCACGAACGTCCCGTTGCTCGCGGTGACCTGCTCGGCGAACGGCAGCGCGATCTCGATCGCCCCGTAGTACTGGATCAGCTCCTGCCCGGCCGGGATCGACCGGATCAGCTCGACCCGGTCCGCCGGCGGCAGCGGGACCAACCGGGTCACGAGGTACGCCATCCCGAGCGCCTTGAGCGCCGCGTCGGTCCGCTGCTGCTGCGCGACCGCCGCCGACCGGGTCCCCGACTTGCCGAAGAACAGCGACAGCGCGCTGCGGACCCCGCTGACGATCGTGAGGCCGGTGTCGCCGGTGTCGATCGACCGGGCCGCGAACATCGCCTGCTCGACCCGCGGGTTCGCGGCGAGGACCCGCGCCCGCTCGACCACGTCCTCGGGGACCCCGCCGAACACGAGGGCCGACGCCTGGTCGAGCGAGCTGTACGGCGGGAGCGGCGCCGCGTCGGGCAGCACGGTCAGCATCGCGGTCAACACGCGGACGGTCACCGAGCTCGGCGGATACCCGGCGAGCTCGGTCCGGAGGCGATCGACGCCGGCCGGCTCGGTCACGGCGAGGCCCACGCCGCAGCGGTCGCCCCGAGCACGATCGCGGCCAGCAGCACTCCGCCGAACAACCCGAAGCACCCGCCCCGCTTCTTCGGCGCGTCCGGCAGATCGTTCGCCGACCGGGTGTACTTGACCTCGACCGCGGCCGGCGACGCCGCCTGCTTCGCCGCCTGGACCGTCTTCGACTCGGCCAGCGCCTGGCGGAGGATCTGCTCGGCCACGAGCCGGGCCCCGAGGAACCGGTACACCTGCAGCATGTCGGCCCCGGTCGCCGCGACGCCGGCCACCTTGTCGCCGACGTTCAGCGCGGTCGCGAGGAACCCGGACGTCGCGGCCGCGATCGGGCCGAGGTGGTCCTTCGCCATCCCGGCCATCGTCTCGATCGGGCCCATCAGCTGCTGCATCATGCCCATCGCCTGCTGGGCCTCGTCCGGGCCGGCGACCGCGGCGAGCTTCGCCTGCTGGTCCGGGCCGAACCGGTCGAACAGCGACTTGACCAGCGCCCCGCCGCCGAGGAGCGCGTTGTCGGCGAACGGCAGCCCGACCTCGATCGCCGCGTAGTAGAACACGAACGCCTGGCCGGTCTGGGTGTTCCGGAACGCCGAGAGCTTCTCGGTGACGCCGCCCGGGAACAGCTTGTAGATCACGAACGACATCGCGAGGCCCTTCAGCACCGCGTCGATCGACTGCTGCGTGTCGGTCTCGAGCGCGTCGAGCCGCTCGGCGCCGGTCTTCGCCTGGTACAGCTTGACCGCCGACGCGATCCCGCTGAACACGCCGATCCCCGAGTCCGCCGTGTCGAGCGCCTTGACCATCCACAGCGCCCGCTGGGCCTCGTCGGACCGCGACAGCTCCCGCGCGCGATCGAGCACCGGCTTCTTCGCGTCCGGATCGAGCTGCTTGAGCCCTTCGACCAGGCTGAACCAGTCGGTGAGGTCGGGCGCGAACGGCACCACCCGGCACACCGTGTGCACCAGCCGGACCGAGTAGTCCCGGTCGTCGAAGCTCCCGAGCAGCTCGTCGATGTCGATCATCGTCCCCGTCCTCCGCGCGCGACCATACCGCAGTAGTTCACCCGGGTCTGCGTACCTCGTGCGGGTGGGGATGCACCCGCCGACCAGCGGGCTACACTTCCCGGCACCCAGCGGAGGATACGCATGTCCCGAGTCGAGCAGGTCCTGGCCGAGTTCAACGACGCGACCGTCACCGCGAAGATCCTCCGGGCGCTGTACGGCGCCGTCCCCGGCTCGCCGGCGCTGACCCCGATGGCCACGATGGAAGACGCCGTGCGGCTCGTCGCTCCGGCCGGCACCGCCGCCGACGTGGCCCGCGCCCGCGACATCGCCGATCGCACCGACGAGATCGGCGACATCCTGTGGATGGGCAACCTGATGGACGCCGGCGACAAGGGCTACGCGGTGGTCACCGGCCTGATGGCGGCGTTCAAGCTGTTCAAGGGCCAGGGCATGTCGAACGCGCTCGAGAACGACAGCCAGCAGCGGAACGACGCCGTGCTCAAGGCCCTCGGCCTCGCGTACATGGTGTACAAGGCGTTCCCGGGCTCGCTCGCCGACAAGGCCCGCGCGTTCTCCGAGTCGACCACCGGCCGCGCGCTGGCGGTGTACTACGGCGCGATCGAGGTCGCCCTGCCGTTCGCCGACAACGCGGCGTCGCTCGGCGCGGGCGGGCTCGAGAAGCTGTTCCAGTCGCAGGCGTCGGCCCAGGCGCAGCGCCTCGCCTCGATGTCCGACGGGCACGACATCGGCAACGCGCGCGAGATGCTGACCCAGGTGACCTCGCAGCTCCAGTCGGTGGCCGGGCACGCCTCGTCGTACGTCCAGCCGGTGACGAACGCGATCGGCCCGTACCTGCCGAGCGCGGCGCTGGTCGGCACGGCGACCGACAAGGCGGCCGGGGCGCTCGCGGGCGCGGCGGACGTGCTGCCGGTGTACCGGTACCTGTCGGCCCGGCTCGCGGCCGAGGCGGCGGCGCGGCGCGCAGTGACGATGCCGCGCTGATGGGGGGCGTCGTCTCCGACACGTTGCGCGCGTTCGCCCCGTCGACCCTCGTGGTCCGCGCGGTCGACGCGGTGCTCGCGGCGACGCCCGGCGCGTCGGCGATCGCCCAGTACGGGCTCGTCGACGACGTGGTCGCCGCGATCGCGCCCGGCGCGTCGGACGACGTCCGCGCCCGCGCGCACACCCTGGTCGACGATCCCGTCGCAGCGCGGATCCTCGCCGTGGGGACCGCGATCGACGGCGCCGACCGCGACCTGCCGCGCGCGATCCGCCGCGGCGGCGACGGGCTGGCGCTCCAGGCGGAGGACGCCGCGCTCAAGGCCCTCGGCCTCGGGTGGTTCGCCCGGATGGTCGGGGTCGGCGAGCCGGCGGCGCGGGCCGAGGCGCTCCGGAGCCTGCCGTCCGGGCGGGCGCTGATCGCGGTGTGGGCCGCCGTCGACGTCGCGTTGCCGCTCCAGGGCGCAGACGTGGCGAGGCTCGTGGCCGACCGCGGTCCGGCGCAGGGCGCGCGGCTGGTGTCCCTCGCCGGGGAGGACGCGATGGACGGCGTCACCACCGTGCTCGGCGGGCTCGGGCCGGTGCTCCAGCAGGCGGTCGACATCGCCGCCGGGCGGATCGCCGCCCTGGCCGAGGCGCTCGCCCCGTTCGTCCCCGGGCTGATCGCGACCGCCGAAGGCGCAGCCGAGCAGATCGCGGTCCAGTCGGACCGGCTGCCGATGTACAAGTGGCTCGCGGCGCGGCTCGCGGCCGAGCACGCGGTCCTGCGCGCCGTCGCGGCGGGGTGATCTTCGGTGCGAAGGCCTGCGAGCGCGATCCTGGTCTCCCCGCTGTCCCGCTCGGGGCTGGTCGCCCTGGTGGGCCTGTGGAGCGGACTGTGGGGCGCGCTGGCGATCTCGGCGGCCGAGCCCGGGGCCGAGGCGGCGGTCCCGGCGGACGGCGGGTACGACCTGTCCGGCGCGCTCGCGCTGGTCGACTGGCTCGCGTGGGCGGCCTCCGACCGCGAGGTGGAGGCGTACCTCGCCCACGCCCGGACCCCCGCCGGGCCGTTCGCGGTCGCGCTGCGGCCGGAGGCGGTCGGGCAGCTCCACACGACCGCGATGCCGGCACTGTACGCCGTCGAGGCCACGGTCGGCGACCTGCGGGTCGGCGGGCGGTCGCACGTCCTGGTCCAGGTCCACGAGGCGGTCGTGTACGACAACCCGGCCCAGGTCCCGCTCGACGGCCTGGCGTTCCGGCTGTTCCCGAACGGGCAGGACCACCGGAAGCGCGGGGTCGAGATCCAGGGGGTGTGGGTCGACAACCAGCAGGCCGAGTGGGCGCTCGACGGCACGGTGTTCTCGATCGAGCTGCCCGAGCCGTTGCCGCCGGGGGAGCGGGCCCGGATCCTGCTGCACCTGGTGGTCGACGTCCCGGAGTTCGACCCCCGCGAGCCGCTCGAGGACGGCGCGTTCGACCCCGAGACCACCGGCGCGTTCGGGCGGGCGGACGGCACGTTGAACCTCGGGTACCTCCTGCCGCTGGTCACCCCGGTCGATCGGCGCGGCCGGTTCGACATCCGGCCGATCCGGGCGAACACCGAGCACGCGATGTTCGACCCCGCGCTGTTCCACGTGGTGCTGAACGCCCCGTCGGACCTCACCGTCGCCACCACCGGCGTCGCGGTCCACCGGACCGACGAGGGCGACCAGTCGACCACGGTCGCGGTGGCGGGCCCGTCGCGCGACTTCGCGATCGCCCTCGTCCCGAACGCGGCGGTCACCGAGGCGGAGGTGAACGGGACCACGATCCGGGTGGTCGCCCCGGCCGGCGACCCGCTGCTCGGCCGTCACCTGCTCGCGTACGCCGAGGGCGCGTTCCGGACCTGCACCGACCGGTTCGGGCCGATCGCCGCCGCCGAGCTCGACGTGGTCGAGTCGCCGATCCGGGTGCTGACCGGGATCGAGTACCCGGGGCTGATCACGGTCGACGTGTCGCACCAGGGCGTGCCGTACCACCGGAGCGCGAACCACGAGTGGGTCGTCGCGCACGAGGTCGCGCACCAGTGGTGGGGGGTCGAGGTCGGCAACGACCCGGCCCTCGCGCCGTGGCTCGACGAGGCGCTCGCGTCGCACGCGGTCACCGTGTACTGGGAGGCGCGGTACGGCCCGGACGCGGTCGACGGCCGGCTCGGGCTCGACGTGTACGACCGGGTGGCCCGCCTCCGCGACGCTGGCGCCCCGGATCTGCCGGCAGACCTGCCCGCGTGGAAGTACGACCTCGACCAGTACGCCGCGATCGTGTACGGACGGGGGTCGCTGTTCTTCGACCACGTCCGCGCCACGCTCGGCGACGACCGGTACTTCGAGGCGCTCCGCGCGTACCACGACGCGTTCACCGGGCGGTTCGTCACCGCCGACGACCTCGTCGGGGCGCTGGCCGGGGCGGACGGCGATCCGGAGACCGCCGCCGCGGTCCGCGCGCTGTACGCCCGGTGGATCACCGAGGCGCACAGCTACGAGGATCTCACCGCTTCGACACGTTGAGCGGGAAGAACTCGCGGCCGTTCTCGGCCGTGATCTTGTCGACGCCCTTGGTCTCGTTCTCCCAGTCGAACGAGTGCGTCTCGACGCCGTTGCCGAGCTGGGGATCGAACTTCACCGTGGTGTTCGTGTCGGTCGCGCTGACCATCGTGTAGTCGACCGGCCCGAGGACCTCGTCCTCACCGAACCGGACCGTCACCTGCTTGTCGGTGAACTCGAACAGGCAGTTCTTGGCGAACTTGATGTCCGATTTCATGGACTTCGCCTCGTCGCCCTTCTTGCCGTCCCACTCGTTGAACAGCTTCTGCTCGTCCGCCGTGAGATCGCCGAGCTTCTCCTTCTTCTGCGGCTTGCCGGACAGCGCGGCGTCGATCACCTTCAGCTCGCGCAGCGTCTTCTCGTCCGGCACCATCCGCCAGGTCCCGATGATCTTCTTGGCCGGATCGGCCTTCTCGGGCTCGGGCGCCGGGGCGTCGGTGACCGCGTCGGTCGGGGTGGTCGGGAGGGTGGTGCCCGAGCAGGCGAGCAGCGGCAACCCGATCGAGAGCGCGAACCCGCCGGCGAGCAGCAGGCGCCAGTGAACAGCCTTCATGAGTGGACTCCTGTGGGACCGCGGACCGACCCCGGAGGGCCAGGAAGGTTCGGGGGATCGCGGGTCGCGGCACTCTAACGGGGTTGGTCACCGTTCGTCACGACGAGGCCGAGGTGTACGACCCGAGGGCCGCGGTCCACACGGCGCGGCTGACGAGCACGAACCCGACGGCGACGGCGCCTCCGGCCACCGCCCAGGTCCACGGCAGCGTGCCGCGGAGTGCCATCGCGGGGAACGTGGTGAACAGCCCGACCGGGACCACCACGATCAGCAGCACCTGGACCCACCGGCTGAACACCTGGAGCGGGAGCCGGCCCGCGTCGGTGGCGGATCCGATCAGGAACCGGAGGTTGTCGACCCGGACGAACCAGAAGCTGGTGCAGATCGCGAGCAGCCAGATGCTGTACATCGACGCCACGCCGGCGAGCAGCATCGCCACCGCCAGCCCCACGTCGCCGACCGACGGGGCGGGCAGGCCCCACAGCGACCACCCGACCAGCACCACGCCCGCGAGCACGTCCGCCGACCGGTACGGCGACACCCGCCGCGCCGACGCGATCAGCTGGGCGTCGATCGGCTTGATCAGCAGGAAGTCGAGCGAGCCCGTCCGGATCGACTCGACGATCTCCCCGAGGTTCGGCTCGACGAACATCGCGAGCACGCCCTGGAGCACGAAGTACAGCCCGAGCACCACCGTCGCCTGCGCCTCGGTCCACCCGACCACCACCGTCCGGTGCTGGTACACGAGCAGCACCGGCGCGACCGCCGAGCCGAGCCGGAACACGCTGGTCAGCCCGTCGAACAGGAAGTCCGCGCGGTACTGCATCGCGGCCGCGACCGACGTGCGCAGCAGGCCGCCGATCACCTGGACCCACCGACCGGGACCACTACGCACCGTAGGCTCCGTACCGCGCGATGCCGCGGCGCCACGCGAACGCCACCAGGCCGAACATCGCCCCGACCCACCCGAGCTGGATCGCCAGCGGCAGGGCGGCGTCGCGGACCGACACGAACCCGCCCAGCAGCTCGACCGGCAGCCCGAGCGTCCCGAAGAACGGCAGCGACCGGACGATCGGCTGGGCCCAGTCCGGGAACATCGCGATCGGCGCGATGTACCCCGACAACGGCGCCCACACCGCGAACCACACCGCGAACACCGAGTCGGACTTGTCGATCCAGAACGCGCCGGTCGCGATCAGCGCCTGGATCAGGAAGTTCAGCGTCCACGCCGCGGCGATCGACCCCACGAACAGCGCCGCCTCGACCGGCGACGGGGTCCGCCAGGCGTCCGGGCGCCACCCGAACAGCAGGCCGAGGATCGGGATCAGGATCGCCACCCGGAGCGGCATCGCGACCACGGTGTCCATCCCGTGCTGCACGAACGGGTGCATCGGCTTGAGCAGCTTGGTCGACAGGCGCCCGGTGCGGATCTCGTAGTTGAGCTCCCACACGAGCCACGAGCTCGTGAGCTGGCGGACGAGCAGGTTGATCGCGAAGTACCGGACGAGCGACCCCGCGTCGAACCCGACGATCGGCCCGTCCTCGGCGACCGCGTTCCACATCGCCAGCATGATCAGCGGCAGCAGCGTGGTCAGGATCCAGATCGCCATCTCAGCCCGGTACGCGATCGCGCCGGCGAACGAGACCCGCGCGAGATCCGGCAGCGCCCGCGCGATCCGCCCGACCATCGACCCGGCGCTCACGCGGTCCGCTCCTTGCGCGACTCGCCGAACGCGCGGGTCAGCACCTCCTCGAGCGGCGGGTCGGCGACGGTGACCTCGGTCTGGGGCAGCCGCTGCAGGACCTGCTGGAGCAGCGGGTTGACCTCCGCCGGCGGCACGGTGCGGGTGAACCGCCCGCCCCCGTCGAGCGCCGGCTCGAACCCGAGCCCGCCGAGCGCCTCGGCCGTCCCCCGGACCACGACCCGCCGCCCGGCGCCGA
>JBEBJW010000231.1:0-8107 GCA_040079715.1 Myxococcota bacterium
TCAGGGGTGGTGCCCGAGCGTCTTGCCGGTGGCCGCGTCGAGCACCACGAGGCGCCCCTCCTCCATCACGAGCCCGATCACCCCCGGCGCGACCTCGAGCTCGGCCACCCCGTCCGGCACCTCGTACGACTTCGGCTCGCCGCCCGGCACCTTGACGTGGATCAGGGACTGCGTGCCGTCGAGCGCCTCCTCGACCCAGTACACGTCCGCCGCCTCCTCGCCCTCGAGCGCGGCCAGCGCGAGCACGCCGGTCCGCTTCGACAGCAGCTCCTCCTTCGGGGCGTGCCGGCGGCCGATCACCGAGTACCGCATCCCGCCGGGCACCGTCCCGACCCGCTTGACCGCCCACACCGCGAGCACGTCGTCGCCGAGCGGCAGCGCCGTCGCGACGGTCCCCGGGAACCCCTCCGGCGTCCGGCGCGGCGAGGCGGGGCCGGTGGCGGAGACCCGCATCACCACGCCACCCTTGCACGCCAACACCGGCTGGCCCTTCATGAACCCGCGGGCGGTCGACGCGGCGTCGGACCGAACGAGGCGCGGATCGCCGTCGGTCAGGTCGTGGACCACGAACGTCGGACCGCGGCGCGCCAGGCCGTACATCCGCAGCCGGAGCCCGTCCTTGCCCGGCTCGACCCGGAGGACCGGCCGCACCGCGGGATCGTACCCGAGCGCCACCGATCGGACCCCGCCGAGCGCGCCGTCCACCGACAGCGACGCGGTGATCAGCGCCGCCCCCTCCGGCCGCGACCGGGTGACGATCACCTTGAACCCGTCGCCCCACGGCACGACCTGCCGATCGAGGACCGCCTCCCCCGGGACGGGCACCACGCCGGTCTTCCACCCGCCGGCGCGCAGCACGGCGAACCGGAGCGCCCGGGGCTCCTCGGGCTCCGGCGGCTCCTCCCCCTCCGGGGTGGTCGGGGTGTCGGAGATCGGCGGCGGCTCGCCCTCGGGGTTCTCCCACACGACCGCGACGACGTCGCCGTTCCGCGCGATCGACACGTCGCTGAACTGGAGCGGCGCGCTCTCGTCGTACGCCACCCCGAACCCGGACAGCGTCCCGACCACGCCGGCGTCGAGCCCGAGCGCCGACGGATCGAGGCCGGTGAGGTCCGCGTCGGCCAGGTCGGCCCCGGTCAGCGTCGCGCCCTCGAGGTTCGCGTCGGCCAGCACCGCGCCGCGGAGGATCGCGCCGGTCAGGTTCGCCCCCGACAGGTTCGCGCGGGTGAGGTCTGCCGCGGCCAGGTCCGCGTTCGTCAGGTCCGCCCCCGACAGGTTCGCCCCCGGGAGCCTCGCCGACGCGAGCTTGGTGCCGACGAGCTTGGCGCCCGCGAACTTCGCGCCCGCGGCGAGGATCCGGTCCATCCGCGCGCCGGAGAAGTCGGACTCGAGGGCGGAGACCTCGGTCAGGTCTGCGCCCTGAAGATCGGCCCCGACGAAGATCGCCTGGTGGAGCCGCGCCTCGGACAGGTTCGCCCCGGCCCAGGTCGCCCCGGTCGCGCGCACCCCGCGGAGCCGCGCCTGCATCAGGCGGATCCCCTCCCCCTTCGACCGCTCGAGGTTCGCGTCGGCCAGATCGGCCTGGGCGAGATCGGCGGACGTGAGGTCCGCGCCGTCGAGCCACGCGTCCTTGAACCGCGACCGGAGCCCCAGGATCTCCCTCAGGATCGCGCCGGACGCGTCGATCCCGCCGAGGTTCGCCTTCATCAGGTTCGCGTCGGTGAGGTCCGTGCCGGTGAGATCCGACTTCTCGAGGTTCGCGTTCGACAGATCGATCCCCGCGAGCTTCTTGCCGGCGAGATCCGCCGCGAACAGCTCGAGCCGGGTCCGCTCGGTGCGCCGGCTGTTGAACCCCTCCACGTCCTCGGCATCGAGCAACGCGAGCCACTGCTCCTCGTCGGCCACCGTCCCTCCGGCGCCCTCCGTAGCCCGTACCGCCAGGCCCTTCACCGTCGAATCCTGCCCGTCGAGCGGTCGGGCGGGAGATGTCGGCCGCCGGGGCGCCGCGGTCCGGATACAGATCGCGCTCTCTCGGAGGTGCGCGATCGACCCCGACACCTGCTTCGTGATCACCTACCGATCGCCCGAAGACGGCTCGGTCACCAGCCTGCGGGCCCGCCAGGTGGGCGATTCCGACCTCGGGCCGGCGTTCGTCTGCGTGTCGGAGTTCGTGTTCGACACCGGCTCGCGGGTGGCGAACCCGGCCGAGGAGGCGTTGGCCCGTCGGTTCGAGCGGACCCGCCGGCTCCACCTGAGCCTGTTCACGATCCAGTCGATCGCCGAGGTCGGCACCGGACACCCGGGGTTGCAGCTCGATCAGGACCGATCGAACCTCGTGATCCTGCCGACCACCCCCCGGAGGGACTGATGCGGGGCTGGCTCCGTCGGATCGGGATCGCGATCGTCGCGGTGGGGTTCGCGCTGGTCGCGCTCGGCGTGTCGGTCCGGGTCGCGCTGGCCGAGCCGAGGCCCGCGATCGCCCCGGGACCCGACGCCGAGGCGCTCGCCGACCGGGTGGCCGCCGCGGTCGCGATCGACGCGTGGGCCGCGACGGGCGCGGTCGAGTGGTCGATGTTCGGTCACCGGTACCTGTGGGATCGCGACCGGAACCTCGTCCGGTACGAGGACCGGCGCGGGGCGGTGCTGACCGAGGGGTGGCGCCCGATGGGCCGGGCGTTCCGCGACGGGGTCGAGGTCGGGGGCGCGTGGAAGGACCGGCGGGTCGAGGCGGCGTACGCGAGCTTCGTGAACGACGCGTTCTGGGCGTTCGCGCCCACCAAGATCCGCGACGACGGCACGGTCCGCGCGGTGGTCCCGACCGACGCCGGGCCCGCGCTGGCGGTCAGCTATCCGTCCGGGGGCGTCACCCCGGGCGACCTGTACCGGTGGGAGATCGGCCCGGACGGCCTGCCGGTCGCGTGGTCGATCTGGGCCTCGGTCCTGCCGATCCCGGGGGTCCGGTTCCGGTGGTCCGACTGGGTGACGCTCGACACCGGCGCCCGGGTCGCCACGGTCCGGCGCGGAGGACCGCTGACGATCCGGATCGCCGACCTGCGCGGCGCTGCGACGCTCGCCGAGCTCGTGCCCGGGCCCGATCCATTCGCAGCGATGTACTGAATCTACGACAGCGACCTCGGCACCGACACCGGCGC
This sequence comes from Myxococcota bacterium, assembly GCA_040079715.1. Classification (GTDB taxonomy): domain Bacteria; phylum Myxococcota_A; class UBA796; order UBA796; genus JACKER01. The sequence continues at coordinate 3,153 of JBEBJW010000231.1, forward strand.
GACACCGCGGATCCGGGTCTGGGACCGATCGGACGGCCATGACCCTCCGCCTGTCGTCGTGGATCCCGCTCGTCGCCGGCTGCGCCGTCGGCGCCCCCGTCGCGCTGACCCGTCCGACCACCCCGGACCTGCCCGGCCCGCGGGTCCACACGATCACCGTCGCGCCCGACGGGTCGTTCGCGCCCCAGTCGCTGACGATTCGTCACGGCGACACGGTCGAGTGGCAGCTCCACGACCGCGCCGACTCGATCGTGTCGGTCGACCCCGGCGCGCCGGAGCTGTGCGACGCGGCGATCCCGTACGACCCCGACGACCTCACCGGCCCGGCGACCGGGGCTGCCGGCGGCGTGTTCTCGCTCGGACCCTGGGATCGCGGGCTCGAGGCGGTCGACGCCGACCGGTGCCCGTACTGCGCCACCGAGGTCGACCCCGCCGGGGACTGCCTGTGCGCCGTGGGCCGGACCGGCGCGACGATGACGTCGACCTGGGAGGACCCCGCGCTGACCGGGGTGATGATCCGTCTGGCGTGGCGCGACCTGCAGATCGGCCCCGGGACGAGCGACGACCGGTTCGACTGGACCGTGCTCGACCGGGAGGTCCGGCACGCGGTCGAGGCCGGCAAGCTGTACAGCCTGACGATCAAGGCCGGACGCGACGGCACGCCGGACTGGCTGTTCGACGCCGGGGTCGACGGGCTCGAGTTCCGCGACGGCGGCAGCGACGCCACCGGGTGCGGCGAGTGGATGAAGCTCGGCGATCCGACCGATCGGGCGTACCGCGACCGGTACTTCGCCCTGTGGAGCGCGGTGTCCGACCACCTCCGCCAGCGGGCGGACTGGTTCCGCGCCCTCGCGTTCGTCAAGCCGTCCGGCGCGAACCTCGACTCGGCCGAGAACCGGTTGCCGAACAGCTGCGCCGACGGGTGCCCGATCTGCAGCACCGAGACCTGGGCGGGCCACGGCTACACGCCGTCGGGCCTGTACGGGTTCTACGACGCCCAGTTCGAGCTGCTCTCGGAGCTGTTCCCCGGAAAGCCCCTGTCGTACGAGCTGATCGGCGAGGGGTTCCCGCTGGTGGGCGAGAGCGGCTCGTGGCTCGGGATGGACCCCGAACCTGCGGATCTGCCGGGTCCGGCCGAGCAGACCGACACGATCCTGACCCACGGCACCGACGCGCTCGGGGAGCGGTTCTTCATCCAGGAGAACGGGCTGTCGGTCGAGGGGGAACCGCCGAACGGCAAGGTGGTCCAGGCCGGCGACGACGGGTTCCTGACCGGGTTCCAGACGACCAACGCGAGCGGCGACCGCGCGGGCGCCGACCCGACCGACCTCGACTCGGCCCTCGCGAACGCGTTCGACAACTCCGCGGCGGTGTTCGTCGAGGCGTACGAGGACCGGCTGTGGGAGGCGTCCGCCGCGGGCGCGCTGCCGTCCGGGTACACGCTCGCCGAGTGGACCGCGCGGTTCCAGGCGCGCCTCGCGGCCGACGAGGAGGCCCTGGTGCACCGGTTCACCTTCGACGCCGACGACGACGCCGGGCGCACGTTCACCTACGTCCACGGCGCCAAATGCGCCGAGAGCGACGGTGCATGGGGGGAGATCGTCGTCGTGCCGTGACGCGCGAACGGTGGTCCCCGGTTGACGGCGAGGGCCGGTGGGGGCACACTTGCGCGTCGGAGGAACGCGATGCGATTCGGAGCCTGGTTGATGGTGTCGTTCGTCGCCGTCGGGTGCGGCGGAGGCGACACGACGGACACGACGGACACCGGCACCACCGGTGTCGACACCGACACCGACACCGATCCCAGCACCACCTCGACCGGCGACGAGCGGGTGCAGACGATCCTCGCCCTGACCGGCGACGTGGCGGCCGGCAAGGTCCTGTACGAGGCGGACGCCGACGGCTGCGCCGCGTGCCACCTCGAAGACGGCTCCGGCAACGGTCCGTTCCCGGCCCTCACCGAGCGGCTCCTGACGGTGACCCGTGAGCGGTCGGTCCAGGTGACCCTCGACGGCACTCCGGTGGTGGCCGGGGGGGTCAACATGCCGGCGTACGCCACGTCGTACACCAACAAGCAGGTGGCCGACGTGGTGGCCTACATGTACGACGCGTTCGTGCCCTGAATTCCCCGCTCGACCGCTCGGGGCTGGAACGGCTCCGCGGACGGCGCGGTGGGTCGGACCGACGGGTCCGCCCACCAACTCGCAGCGGCGGCCCGGCTCAGCCGCCGAGGCAGGCCGTGAGCGCCGCCACCTCGTCCGCGGTCAACGTCGGGTTCGGCATCCCGCAGGTCGCGAGGTCGAACGGATCGATCCCGTCGTCCACCCCGGGCCGGATCTGGTCGTCGAACCAGGCGAGCGACTCGCGGTATGCGAACTGGCCGGCCAGGTAGGCGAGGAACTGGGTCCCGAAGTGGGACCGGATCGGCACCTCGAGCAGCGCGTCACCCGTCATCCCCCACGCCCCCGCCGCGTCGGTCGCGAGCACGGCCGAGTCGAGGCCGTTCGCGCAGTCGGTCTGGAGCACCGCGATCGTCGCGTCGCTGATCCCGTACCGGCGGGCGTCGGACGCGAGCGGGGCGGTCAGCATCCAGAACGGCAGGTCCGACGGCGAGGCGTAGGTCGACATCACCTCGAACCCGACAGCGTGTTCGGTCAGGCTGGCGGCGCCCTCGATCGCGGTCCCGGTCGGGTAGAGGCCCGCCCGCGCCTCGAGCGAGTGCAGCGCCTCGTGGGTCAGGATCAGGTACATCATCGGCACGGGCTGCGGGATCGCGAGGCCGACGGTGATGTCGCCGGTCGCCGCGTCGGTCCGGATCCCGAACGACGGATCGACGGTCACGGTCTGCGGCAGGTTGGCGTCGATGTCGATCACCCGGGCGGGGCCGCTGTACCGGGCGACCAGCGCGCCGCGGACCTCGGACCAGATCTGGTCGACCACCGCCGCCTCCAGTGGATCGACCACCGGCGCGCCGCCGAGCGACGGGACGGCGAGCAGCGCGTCGCCGAACGCGGTGGCCGCGTCCCCGTTGCCGGTGGCTGCGGTCAACGCCGCGAGCGTGGTGTCGACCACCGCGCCGAACGCGGGCTCGGCCGCGATCGCCGCCACGACGTCCGCCCGGGCGTCGGGCGGGAGCGCGGTGTCGTCGAACAGCACGTCCAGGGCCGCGATCGCGGCCTGGCGATACGTCTCGGTCAGCAGCGCCCCCTCGTCGTCGAGCGTCAGGTCGAACGTCGGGAGCCAGTTCGGGTCGTCGGGGAGCTGCAGATCGGCGGTGAACGCGTCGATGATCCGCCCCCGCTCGGCGTCGTCGTACGGGTAGCACGCGTCGGACGCGCCGGGCATCCCCTCCAGCCGCTCGAGCCACCACAAGCGCATCAGCTCGAGCACCCGGCCGGTGTCCGGGTCGTCGGGGTAGTACAGGTCCAACGGACCGGCGAGCTGAGCGGTGAACCCGGTGGCCACCGCGACGTTGTTCGCCGACAGGTACTTCAGGTCCGCCCCGAGCCACATCGCGTTCTGGACCCGGAGCAGCTCCTCGGCGGTCGCGAACGCGCCGAGGTACAGGTCGTCCCACATCGGCTCGGGGCCCCAGGTCCCCATCGTGCCCGCGACCTGCAGATCGTCTCCGCCGTAGCCGAACCCACCGGTCGAGCCGGTCCGGAGCGACCGGGCCGTGAACGACGCCTGCTCGGCGACCGACCGCTCGGCGCCCGACAGGACCGCGATCCGCCCGTCGAGTCCGTCGGCGATTTCGGCGGCGTGGGCCTGCAGGTCGGCCAGCGCGATCGCGTCGGGCATCGGAGGATCGATCAGCGGCGTCACCGCGTCCCAGTCGGTGCTGGACACGCCGATCCACAGCAGCGTGTTCCGCGCGGTCCCGAATTGGGTCACGTACAGCTGCTCGAGCAGCACCCCGAGGTCCGGATCGACCGCGGCGAGGTCGAACGTCGCGTCGGACGCCGCCGGGAACATCGTCGTGACCCACTGCTCGAACTGGGCCCGGATCGCGCCGGAGTCGGCGGCGAGCACCGCCTCCTTCGCGGCGATCCCCGCGCTGTCCCACTCGGCCCGGTACACCGCGAGGGCCTGCTCGGCGTGGGCCTCGAGCGCGACCTGGATCGCGGGATCGAGCGCCGCCCAGGTCGTCCCCGCGGGCACCGTCGCCAGCAGGACCGAGATGTCCTCGAGCGGCGGCACGTCGGTGTCGGAGTCGGTGTCGGTGTCGGTGTCGGTGTCGGTGTCGGCGTCGCTGTCGCTGTCGGCGTCGCTGTCCGTGTCGGCGTCGGCGTCGGTGTCGGTCTTCGGGCCGGTGTCGGTCAGGTCGTCGCCGGAGCACGCGCCGAGCGCGAGCGCCACCGTCAGTGCGACCATCGGGTATCGTGCCATTCGGTCCCCCCAGAGCGGCGCGGGCGTGCGCCGTCGGGGACCATGCCCCACCGGTTGGGACGCCGAGCGGTTCGGGGTCGAACTGTGAACGGCTGCGAACTCGTGCGAACTGCCGCGGCGGCCGCCTACCTGGGTGCCGGTGGGCTGGGCACGGGGGCCGCGACCGGCTCCTTCGGGACCGCCTCGCCGAACGGGGTCCACCGACCGGCGTCCCAGGTATGGATCTTCGGGCTGACCGGGCCGGGCTGCTGCTCGAACAGCTCGCGCACCCCGACCGCCATCACCGTGTCGATCGCCGGATCGCCGACCCGCCACGCCACCAGCACCGACTGCGCCGGAACCGCGACCCGGATCGCGCCGCCGCCGAGCCGCGCGGCGACGAGCTCCGGCCGGAGGGCGCCCGCCGCCGCCCACCCGTCCGCGTCGACCAGCCGGAGGTAGCTCGCGTTCATCCCGGCGATCGGGACGAGCTCCGCCCCCGCGACCGCCGCGTCGGACCGGGTGGCCACGGTCGCTCGCAGGTCCCCGGCGGACACGGTCCACGCGCGCAGGTCCGCGGCGCCGAC
>JBEBJW010000232.1:0-8106 GCA_040079715.1 Myxococcota bacterium
CCGGTCCCGACGTCCGACGTCGCGGTGACCGACACGACGTACGCCTGCCCGTTCGTCAGTGCCGGCCACGAGCAGGTCGTCGTCGGGGCGGTCACCGTGCACGTCGCCGACCCGGACGCGGGGGCCGGGCTGATCGTCGCGGTGTAGGAGGCGACCGTGCCGCCGTTGCCCGCCGGCGCCGTCCACGTCCTGGACGTCCCGTTCGCCGCCCGCGCCCTCGCCACCGCCCACGGCGCGAAGTGGGACCCGGATCACGGCGTGTTCGTGGTCCGCGGCCCGTTGCCCGAGGCCCTCGCGCCGTACCGCGCCGCGCCGTGGTCGTGGGAGGCCGAGATCCAGCGGCGCCTCGACGGAGGGGTCGCCCCCGGGCCGTCCGCCCCGCGCGACCCGATGACGCCCCGACCGCACCAGCAGGAGGCGATCGCCGCGATCGGCGCCGCCGCCCGCGCCCGTCGGACCGGGTTCCTGCTCGCCGACGACGTGGGGCTGGGCAAGACGCTGTCGGCGTGGGAGGCGGTGCTGGCGCTGCCGGCCCGGACGGTGCTCGTCGTGTGCCCGCTGGCGGTGGTGCCGCACTGGCGGCGGACGGTGGCGGCCCAGGGCGATGGCGGTCGGGTGGTGGTGGTGATGAACTACGAGCGGCTCGGCAAGCTGTTCGAGGTCGAGCCGGCCGCCCGGAGCAAGGTCCGGTCGAAGAAGGGCCTCGCCCGCGCCGGATCCGCGCCGGCGTTCGACGTGATCGTGTGGGACGAGAGCCACCGGTGCAAGAACCCGACCGCTGCCCGGTCGAAGTTCGCGGCGAAGCTCAACGCCCGGGCCGGGTTCGCGCTGTGGTTGTCGGCCACCGCCGGCCAGAACCCGCTCGAGCTGTCGTACCTCGCGCCGCTGTTGTCCGAGCGGACCGGCAGTCGGGCGGCGGACCTGAAGGACTTCGAGGCGTGGTGCGCCGCGCAGGGCCTCGGGGTGACCCGGGGCGCGTTCGGGCGGTGGGATTGGCGTGGTGATCCGGCGGACTGCGCCAAGGTCCGCGCGATGCTGTTCGATGGCGACACCCCGGCCGGTCTCCGTCGACGCCCCGAAGACCTCGTGGGGTGGCCCGAGATCAACCGGATCCTCACGCCGATCGGGCTCGATCCCGACGCGCGGACGCTGTACGCCGCTGCCTGGACCGCGTTCCGGGCCGAGCTCGCTCTGGCGCCGACCGGAGCGCGGGACCCGAAGAACGCGCTCGCCGCCGCGCTCCGCCTCCGGCAGAAGAGCTCGCTGATCCGGGTGGACGGGACGGTCGCCCTCGCCCACGAGCTGCTCGAGAACGGGCACCACGTGGCGATCTCGGTCGCGTTCATCGAGACGCTCGAGGCGATCCGCGACGCGCTGGCGGCCGACGGGATCGCGTGCGCCGAGGTCCACGGCCGGCTCGGACCCGAGGCCCGCGAGGCCGAGCGGATGCGGTTCCAGACCGGCGCGGTGCCCGTGGTGCTGTTCACGGTGGAGGAGGGGATCTCGCTCCACCAGGGCGAGCACGACGACGCCCCGCGGTCCGCGGTGATCCACGACCTCCGGTGGTCGGCGATCCAGATGGCGCAGGTCGAGGGGCGGTGCCACCGGGACGGGCGGTACGCTCCGGTGTACTGGACCTACGCCGACGACACGATCGAGGAGCGGATCGCGAACCTGGTGTGCGGCCGCCTCCGGTCGATGAAGGCGATGATCGGCGACGACGTGGAGACGTTGGCCGAGATCGCCCGGTTGCTCGCCGACGCCTGAGCGACGCCCGGCGTGGCCGCGCACCGAGACCACCCCCGCGTCACTTCGGGGCGAACGTCGCGAACGGGCCGGTCCCGAGCTCCTCGGGCGCGCCACCGCCGATCGGCACGGCCCACACCTTCGGTGGATCGTCCGGGTTGCCCCGACCCGCCAACGTGCCGGACAACACCAGGGTCGACGCGGTCGGGTCGACGATCGGGTGCGACAGGCAGTACTGCTCGAAGAACCGCAGCCAGAACCGCAGATCCCGGCTCGGGTGGAGCTCGGCGATCAGCTCCTCGCCCGACCCGTCGAGCGCGACGCGCATCCAGGCGATCGTCCCGCGGCTGCGCTGCTTGCGGGCCACGATCAGCGCGTCGCCGGCCCAGAAGAACGCGACGCAGTCGGCGTCCGACACCCCGCGGGTCTTGCCGCTGACCGGATCGAGCAGGCGGAGATCGCGGTACGTGGCGCCGTCGCCGTCCGGAGCGACCGCCCGGGCCAGGGATCGGCCGTCCGGCGAGCCGACCAACGCCACCAGCCCGTCGACGATCTCGAGCTCGCGGCTGCCGGTCCCGTGGGGGCGCGCGACCAGGATCGTGACCCGGCCGCGGTGGTGGGCGACGTACACGATGTCGTCCCCGAGCTGGACCGGGGCGCAGAAGTTCCCCGGGGTGCCCGGCAGGTCCGTCCGCTCGCCGCGCGCGGACAGCACGACCATCGACGGTCCGGTGCGCTCCCCGACGAACGCCGCCACCCGCCCGCGGTCGAGCCACGAGAAGAACAGCGGGCTGCCCCGGAGCAGGGTGTACGCCGACTCCGGGCGGCTCGGGTCGATCCGCTCGAGCGTCAGATCGACGTCCTGCTGGGACAGGACCGCGATCGCGTCGCCCTCGCGCGACCACTGGAGGTAGATCGGCAACCGGCCGGCGAGCGAGCTGCCCTCGACCGACGACACGCCCTCCCGGTCGATCACCAGCGCCCGCGCCTCGCCGCGCTCGCGCGAGATCCGGAACGCCGCGATCCGCCGCCCGTCCGGCGACCACGCCGGCCACGAGTGCACGTCGGTCGGCTCGGCGCGCTCGCGGTGGTCCCACGACGCCCACTGCAGGCCGGCATCGCCGGTCAACACCCGCCGAGCGCCGGTCCGACCCACGGTGACCAGCTGGCGCTGGGCGTCGAGGTACACGAGCTCGGACCCGAACTGCATCGGCTACCCGTCGCGCCGGATCAGCGGCTCGGACCCCTGGTTCAGGATCCCGTACAGCAGCATCTGGACGCCGTCGGTCATCAGGCGTTGCCGATCCGGCCGGATCCCGATCGCCGACTGGCCGGCCATCCCGTCGATGATCGCCTTGAGCATCTCGGCCATCGACTGGGGATCTCCCTGGCGGAACGACCCCTCGCTCATCCCCTGGGCGAGGATCCGCGTAGCGGCGTCGACGAACCGCTGGTGGACGGCCTGGCACTCTTCGCGGATCTCGTCGTCGCGGATGCCCTGCTCGCTCATCATCAGGAAGAACCGCGGCGGCGACTTGAGCCCGGCGAAGTAGTCGAGGTACTTCTGGCCGAGATCGAGCAGCTTCACCGCGGCGGGCCGGTGGTCCGACTCGGCCTGGTCGAGGAACCCGTAGGTCTTCTCGTGCTCCTCGGCGACCAGCGCCATGAACAGGTCGCGCTTCGACGGGAAGTAGAAGTACACCGCGCCCTTCGACAAGCCGGCGCGCTTCGCGACGTCCTCGACCCGGGCCGCGAGGTAGCCCTTCTCGATGAACACCGCGCGCGCCGATCGGAGGATCTGGCTCTTGCGCTCGGTCTCGGACAGGTGCTTCGTCATCGAGCGTCAGGGTAACGAGGGCGTGGACCCGCCGCCTGTCGGGGGCGCGGGAAGCCTGCTCGGGTCGATCCCGGCGGCGGAGATCGCGGTGCGCACCGCGGCCGGGAGCTCGCCGGCCGTGACGGTCCGCAGCAGGTGCCACACCAGGGCCGCGCCCTCCGGGGGATGGGTGTGGCGATCGGTCGCCTCGATCGCGCGGTTGTCCGCGAACTTCGCGCCGGTCGGGGCCGGGAGCCACACCCGGACCGGCCCGGCTGGACCGCCCCCAGCCTCGAGCGGTGGAGCGGGAACTCCAGCCCCGAGCGACAGGCCGATCAGCGGCACCTCGATGTCGATCGGGGCGGTGCCGAGCCGGACCACGATCGACACGGTGCGGGCGGCCTGGTGGGCCCGGAGATCGGTGAGGTCTCCGGTGGCGAGCACCTCGTCGGCCCCGTACCGCCGGAGCGTCCAGTCCGTCCCGTCGAGGACCAGCCAGCCGTCGGGGTCCTCCACGTGGTACCCGAACAGGTCGAGCGGCGGGGCGGCGCCGGTCCACACCCGGAGCCCGGTCCGGCGCCACACCGCGGGCGGGAGCGCGGCCCGGACGTAGTCGAACCCCACCGGGTGCTCGAACCGCTGGCGGGCGATCACCTCGAACGGCGCCACCGACCGGATCACCCCGGCCTGGCCGCCGAGGATCGCGTCCGCCGCGTCGAGGTCGACGTCGTTCGGGCCGGGGACCAGCGCCGGCCCGCCCGGGAGGAGGAACCGGACCGCGAACCGCGGACCGCGCCGATCCGCGAGCAGGACCACCACCTCGGACCCGCCGCGCGCCCGCTGCCAGGTGGCGGTGGCGAGCTCGACCTCGTCCCACCGGAGCGCGAGCTGCTGGCGCCGGAGCGGGTCGTCGAGCGACAGGCCGTCCGGACCGAGGCGCAGGGTGGTCGGCCGGTCGCCGCGGGCCCAGAACAGCGCCTCGTACACGCCGATCGACGCGACGAGCGGGATCGGGACCCACCACCACCAGCCCGCGTACCACAGCGCGATCGTCGCCGGGACGGCGATCAGCAGCTGGACGGCCCGCGCGGCCCGGCGGAGGTACCCGTCGAGGTCCACCCGCTCGCCGTGGAGGACCAACGCGGGCGGCTCGGTGATCGTACCAGGGCTGGCGGGACCTGCACCTGCCGAACCTGGGCTGGCCGGACCTGCACCTGCCGGACCTCCGCTGGCCGTGCCTGTGCTGACCTCAGTGGACCTGATCGTCGCCGCCCTGCCGCCCCTGGGGCTTGGACTTGCCGCCGTCGATCACCCGCAGCTTGTCGGCGCGGGGCCCACCCTGGAGCTCCCGCTCGATCGCCCGGGCCGATCGGGACAGCTGGCGTCGGCGCGCGCCGGGCCCGAACCCGTGCCACCAGCCGACGACGCCGAGCCACACCCCGAGCGTCTGGAACGTGTCGAGCGACCGGACGACCAGCAGCTGGAGCAGGGCGATCACCAGTGAGCCCCACAGGATCCACTTCGCCTTCAGCGGGAACATCACGAGCCAGATCGTCTCTTCGGGGCGGGCGAGGCCGAACAGCGCGAACAGCGAGAACACGAGCGGGGACCAGCCGTAGGTGATCCCACCGGCGAACCCGAGCGCGTCCATCGCGAGCGGCACGATCGTCCCCCCGAGCGCGCCGAACGCGACCGCCACGCCGAGCTGGCGGCGCGTGACGACGTTCTCCATCGCCGGCAGGAAGAAGTACAGGACCAGCAGCGACAGCAGCACCCACGGGACCTGCGGCCCCTGGACCAGGAACCGCGTGACCGGCTGCCACGGCTGGAACCCGCCGGCGCCGACACCGCCCGGAAACCCGTGCCAGGCCAGCGCCGCGTACAGGTCGAACCCGAGGTTCATCACCACCAGCTCGACCACGTACAGGGCGAACAGCGCGATCAACAACACCTGGTGCCAGCGTTCGATCGTCGGCAGCCGAAACTGAACCTCGGGGCTACCGCGCGCCATCCGTGTTCTCCTCCGACAGGCAGTAACGGAACCCGGATTGGGGTACAAACACATCGTACTCCCACCGCGAGGGACCCCCGGTGAGGCCCGAAGCATGAGCGCGAGCGACCTCGTCCTGACCCCGGTGCGAGGGGAGACCGATCCGCGCGATCCGTTGCCGCTCGAGCGGAATCGGATCGTGACGGTCGGGCGCACCGGGAACATGCGGGTCCTCGATCCGCTGGTCAGCTTTCACCACGCCCAGCTGTACTATGACGAGGACGAGCGCGCGTTCGTGGTGAAGGACCTCGACTCCGCCACCGGGACGATCGTCGACGGGGAGTGCGTCAAGAACGAGATCCGCGTCGTGAAGCCGGGGACCGATCTCCGGATCGGCGAGACCACGTTCCGGATCGAGCGGGCCCGCGGCGGACGGCTCGCGGTCCCGCTGCTGGCGACGTTGGCGATCCCGGTGGTGGCGGTCGCGGGCTGCACCGGCCTCGTGTCCGTGTGGTTGGCGCTGCCGCGCACGGAGGAGGCGCTGGTGTTGAACCCACCGGAGGTGGTGTTGACCCCGGCCGGGTCGGAGGAACAGGTCGAGGTGCCGCGCGAGTTCCTCCGCGAGCGCGGGCTCCGCCCGGACCTCCAGATCCGCGACCAGACCGACCACGACAACGACGGCACCCACGAGCTGTGGATCGACGACCCGGACAGTGACACCACCGTGGTGGTCACGTTCGACGCGAGCGGCGGGTGGGTCGACCTCGGGTCGATGCCGCTCGGGTGCGTGCGCGCATCGGGTGAAGACAGCCTGAACGCGTTCCCGACGTTGAACTGCCGGGGCGAGCTGTGGCAGTTCTTGCCGGAGCCACGGAGATACGTCGCGATCGAGCAGGACAACGTGGTGGTGTGGTACCGGAAGTCCACCGCCAGACCGAAGCCTCCTCCGCCCGCGAAGGCCGCGAAGTCGCTGACCGGGAAGCCCGCGCCGGCGCCGGTCCCGGTCGCGCCGAAGTTCACGCCGGTCCAGGCGGCTGCGGTCGACCTCCAAGTCGGTCGGTTCGCGATGGAGGACACCCGCGAGAAATTCAGGAACTTCTTGGTGGATCGCGGGATTCAGGACAAGGTCCACTACCTGATCTGCGAGCAGGCGTTCGAGGGGATCCGCGCCCAGGTGTTGACCGAGCGGGGCGAGATCCTGCCGCTGTACACCGGGTGCCTCGGCGAGCCACGGCTGGAGGGGATCGCCGGCGAGCCGTACGCGATAGCGCTCACCCCGGTCGGTCGCCGGGCGTTGGTCGACGACGTGACCGCGTTCTACGCGGGGGACGCGGCCGGGCTGTTCCTCCCAGGTGACCGCGCAGGGCTGATCGCGCAGGTGAAGAAGGATCCGGGCGACCTCAAGAGCTCGGTCAAGCTGGTGATCGACTCCGGGATCTGGGCGGTCCCGCTGGATCCGAGCAACCGGAAGCTCCCGTGGGAGCTGCCTCCGGGCACCCGGTCGCTCGAGGCGGTGGACCGGACGCTCGTCGCAGCCCCGAAGGCCGAGACCCGGGTGTTGGCGCGGGTGGGGCCGGTCGAGTTCGACACCGAGCTGCGCTGTCCCGACAACGACAACACCATCAAGTTCCGCGCCAACGTCGGGCAGTTCGCGCGGACGTCGCTGTTCGGCGGAGATCTGGTCCAGGTCGACGAGGTGGGCTGCTCGGGGACCCCGGTCCCGGTGCTGACCGCCGGGTACGAAGCGGGCCCCTACCGGGGCAAGGCTGACGGACTCGACGTCCTGGTCGACGTCGAGCACGCCTCCATGTTGGACGCGACGGTGATCCGGGTCCGCCTGTCGTGGCGGCCCACCAAGCCGTGAGCCGCGGCGGACCGCGACCGGGTCAGCGGATCTTGCGGAACACCCCGACCGCGACGCCGATCACCGTCACGTCGTTGCCGGCGCGGCGGTCGACGTAGATCGGGTCCATGCTCGGGTTGGACGGCTGGAGGCGGATCCGCTCGCCCTCCCGGTAGATCCGCTTGACGGTGGCCTCCCCGTCGACCATCACCACCGCGATCTCGCCGTCGCGGGCGTCGGTCTTCTGGCGGACGAACAGGGTGTCACCGTCGAGGATCCCGTCGCCGATCATCGAGTCGCCGGTGACGACCAGCCCGAACACCTTGCCGCCGGGGGGCAGCATGCTGGCGTCGACCCGGACCGAGCCCTCGTAGTTCTGCTCGGCGAGCAGGGGCAGACCGGCGGCGATCCGCCCGAGCACCGGCACGACGGTGATCGCGTCGCTGTCGAGGAACCCGGTGGCCCGCTCGGTCAGCCGGAGCGAGCGCGGCCGCCCGGGCTCGCCCACCCGCTCGACGTAGCCCTTGCGGATCAGCGCCTTGATGTGGTCACTGACCGCGTTGGTCGAGTCGATCCCGAGCGCGCCGCCGATCTCGCGGTAGCTCGGGACGACGCCGGTCTGGTCGACCTGACCGACGATGAAGTCGAGGATGTCGCGCTGGCGGGGAGAGAGCTCTTCCACGAGTGGCCTCGGCGGGAACGCCCGACGGT
>JBEBJW010000233.1:0-8102 GCA_040079715.1 Myxococcota bacterium
ACCGGCACTGCGATCAGCTCGACGTCGCTGCTGCCGGAGTGGATGCCGAGCCAGTACGCGGCGGCGACCACCGCTGCTCCGGCGACGAACCCGGCGCCGGGCTCGCGGCGGCGGCGGCGACGAGGCGGCTGCGGAGGCCGGCCAGGTCGTAGTCGCCGACGAGTCCGCGCTCGTCGGACAGGTCGCACCCGGTCTCCCACTTGAAGTCCGGATCATCGTTGAGTCGGCGCGGGCCCACGGTCATCGGCCACCCTCCACCTCGACCCGGCTGGCCCACTCCTGACGGAACGCGGCGCGCGCGAGGCGCAGCCGGCTCCACACGGTGTTCACCGGAAGCTCGAGGATCTCGGCGATCTCGTTGCCTTCGAGCTCCTCGAGCTCGTACAGCACGAAGACCTCACGAAGCTTGTCGGAAAGCTTCAATACACACTCTTGAACAAGTTTGCCACGTTCGGCACGGCTCGCGAATTCGTCCGGAGACTCGTCGCGGTCCTTCAACCCGGGGTGCTGCTGGTACCGGTCGAGCAGACCCTGGTACCGGCTGAACGACCGGCGGCGGTGGCGCACGTGGTTCACCGCGGCGCGGTACAGCCAGGTGCGGATCCCGGTCCGGTCCTCGAGCTCGTGTCGGCGGTGGTACGCGAGCAGGAACACCTCCTGCACCACGTCCTCGGCCGCCTCACGGCTCCCGGTCAGCCGGTGCAGGACCCTGCACAGGTACGGACCGTGGGCGTCGAACAGTCGTCCGATGTCGAGCTCGGCGCGGTGTTGCTCCGCCCGAGACGACTCGGTCCTGGATGATCCGCCGTTCGCGCCCGGAAACGCGACGACGTTCTCGTCCGTGGTTTCGGCCAGGTTGGTGTTCCTCACGACCGATCATGGCCGATCCGACCGACCGACGTCACCATCGTCCGACGAACGCGTGGATCGGCCTCCGAGCCGCCCCGCGACGGTCAGCGCGAGCCCGATCCGCGCCGGCGGCTCCGGATCCTCCGCGCCGCGCGCGTCGGCCAGGACCAGCCGCACGATCGGCACCTCGAACCGCACCCCGAGCCGAACCGCGGCGCTCGCCACCCACCCGAGCTCGGTGACCGACGCGACCCGGGGCGACACCACCGGCCCCTGCGCGTCGAACGGCCCGCGGGGCACCCCGACCCACACCCCGGGGTTGATCCGCGTCGCGAGCCGGATCGCCGTGGGGCCGACCGGGAGCTGCGCCCCGCCGCCGACCGCGAGCCCGAACGCCGCGAGCTGCGCGCCGCCGCCCTGGTCGCCGAACCGCTCGACCGCGGTGTAGGTCACCTCGGGCTGCAGGTCGAGGCCGATCCGGCCGGAGATCGGCAGCCACAGATCGCCTGCGACCGCGATGCGGACCGCCCACGGCAGCGAGCCCGACACCACGAACCCGATCTCCGGCGGGGGGCGGGTCGGCTCGGGCAGGCCCCAGCCCGGGATCGCCGACAGCCCGCGCTCGAGCGACAGGGCGATCAACGACGGCAGGTACGGGCAATCCTCCGGCTTCACCGCGATCACCCGGTCCCAGACCCGCGCGTCGCCGTCGGTGACCGCGAGCGACAGGGCCGGCGCTGGTGCGGCCCCGAGTCCGATCCGGATGTCCGCCTTCTCGACCAGCTCGGCCCGGAGCTCGAGATCCACGGCCTCCGCGTCGAGGCACCCGACGGTGTCCTCGACCACCACCCCCGCCGCCGCGACCGTCGCGAATCCGAACGTCAGCACACCGCACCCGCGCCGACCGATGGTATGTCAACGCGATGTCATTCGTGCTGGGAGCGACGATCGCGTCGGGCCATCCTCCCGGGTCGACCGACGGCACGACCCTGGCGGACGACGCGTACGAGCGGCTCGCGACCGAGATCGTGCGCGGTCCGCCCGGGTGTTGGGTCGCCGAGGCCGACACCACCTGGGACCACACCTCCGGCGGCGCGTCGGCCCGGGGCGCGGCCGCAGGGACCTGGCGGCTCGAGGGGCGGGTGTGGTCGGTCGACCGGTGGGCGGTGGCGCGGACGGAGCCCGACGCGCCCGAGGTCCGCGTCGCGCCGATGCTGCTCGGCGCCGCGATCACCGCCCCCCTGTCCTACCCGACCACGATGGGCTGGCCGTGGGATCGTCGCGTCGATTGGCCGTCCCCGGTCGCCACCCTCCCCGCCCGGACGTTCGGCGAGATCGACACCGTCGCGATCGACCTCCTCGGCGGCGAGCGGCGCCGGGTGGTCCGGTCGTTCGCGTGGGACGGGTGGAAGAAGGTGTCCGGCGAGCTCCGGGTCGAGCTCGACGGGGCGGTGCCGGTGTCGGTCGCGATGGAGGTGACCGACCGGTGGCCGCTCGGGTGCGCGGTCCGGTCGGTCGGGGCGGCGGAGGTGGACCCGCGCGGGCTGCCGGTCCGGGAGACGTGGACCCTCCACGGCGCCTGTCCGCTGCGCGATTGGGACGCCGTGTGGACGTTCGCGTTCCGCGGGTGGGCCCGGTGCGCGACCGGAGGGGGCTGAGCCGCGTTACCATCGGGTGTGGACCGGAAGATCCTGCACGTCGACATGGACGCGTTCTACGCGTCGGTCGAGCAACGCGACCGGCCCCACCTCCGCGGCCTGCCGGTGGCGGTGGGCGGCAGTCCGGACGGCCGAGGGGTGATCTCCGCCGCGAGCTACGAGGCCCGCGCGTTCGGCGTCCGATCGGCGATGGCCACCCGAACCGCCCTGCGTCGGTGTCCGGAGCTGGTCCTGCTCCCGACGGACTTCGCGCGGTACCGGGCCGTCAGCCAGCAGCTCCACGCGATCCTGTCGGACTTCACCGATCGGGTCGAGCCGCTGTCGCTCGACGAGTGCTACCTCGACGTGACCGAGAACCGCGCCGGGCTGCCCACCGCGACCCAGGTGGCGAAGCGGATCCGCGAGCGGGTCCGGGCCGAGCTCCAGCTCACCTGCTCGATCGGGGTCGCGCCGCTGAAGTTCGTGGCGAAGATCGCGAGCGATCACCGCAAGCCCGACGGGCTGACCGTGGTGCCCCCGGATCAGGTCCTCGCGTTCGTCCACCCGCTGCCGATCGAGCGACTGTGGGGGATCGGTCCGGCGACCGCGACGCGCCTCCATCGCGAGGCGATCCGGACGATCGGCGACCTGGCGGCGCTGTCCGAAGGCGCCGCCGCCACGGTCCTCGGTCGGTCCGGCGTCGACGCCTGGCGGATGGCCAACGGGATCGATCCGCGGGAGGTCCGCCCGGATCGCGGTCGGCGGTCGCGCGGGCAGGAGCGGACGTTCCCGGTCGACGTGACGGATCGCGAGGCGGTGGAGCGCGAGCTCGCGCGGCAGGTGCGCGAGCTGTGCGCCGAGCTGACCGGCGCGAACGAGCGCGCGCGCACGGTGACCGTCAAGGTCCGGTACGACGACTTCGACACGATCACCCGCTCCCGGACGCTCGAGCTGCCGACCCGGGATCCGGCGGTGCTGGTGCCGATCGCGGCGGCGCTGCTGACCGAGCGGACGGACGTGGGGCGCCGGGCGATCCGCCTCGTCGGGATCGGGCTGACCGGCCTCGACGTCCCCGAGGACACCGGGCAGCTCGATCTGCCGTTCAGTCCGTCGTGACCCGAGCGACCGGCGGAGGGGCTGCGGTCCCCGTCGCTCCGGACGGCGCCGGCATCGTGTCGGGCAGCCGGTTCGAGCTCGCGTGGCGCCGCAGGCGATCCACGAACTGACCGGCGCAGTCCTTCGCCGCGTACTCGAACGCGCCCTGGATCTCGGCGTCGGTCATCTCGGCGAGCTCGTGGACGTTGTCGACCACCCCGATCGCCCGGGCGAGCGCGGTCGCGTCCCCGAAGCCGACCTCGCACGACTGGTGGGCGTCGTAGACCTTCTTGCCGGTGTCCAGGAAGATCTCCACGTGCAGATCGTAGGTGAACGAGCCCGCCATCCCGATCACCGGCGCCGACAGGCCGTAGCTCTCGACCTCGATCTGCATCACGTCCCCGGCGTCGGGGGCCGAGCCGAACGGGGGACCGTCCCCGAGCGCCTTCACCAGGCCCTCGCCGAACGCCGAGTTCACCCCGCCGATGTCCACCGCCGACGCCAGCCGGTCCGCCGCCTGGACCGACCGGACGGCCTGGGTCACGTTGACCACCGCTGCCACGAGTCCGTCACCGACGACACCGCCGAGCAGCACCGACGGCCCGGTGGTGACGCGGATCTCCGGCCGCACGGCGTCGATCGCGTCCACGTGATGCTTGAATCGGGCGTGACAGCCTGCGCACGCCACCAGCACGATCGCCCCGGACCACCGCATGTCCCCTCCCGTGTGCGAGGCAGTTCGACGCGCCGGTCGAGCGGTCATTCACCCCGCTCCTGACGGAGGTCGCCGGTGACGGGTATGTTACGCGCGAGGGAGGCTCCATGACCCGATGGGTGTCGGCGATGCTCGTCGTGGCCGCGTGCAACGGCTCCGACGACGGCGGTAAGGACAACAAGGACCAGGGCACCGACACCGGCACCCCGACCGTCGACACCTGGTCGTGCGTGATCGTCGAGGAAGTTCCGGAGTTTTCCGAGCAGATCGGCTGCGAGGAAGACTTCGCGAAGGTCGCGGCCCAGCCGTACGACTCCTCGATCCCCGGCGCGATGTCCGCCAAGACGGTGATCGATCGCCTCGACGGCGACCATCTGTACTACATGAACAGCGTACTGTACCCGATCCACTGGGACTTCGCGCACACCCACCTGTCCGGCAACGGACTGCCGTACGTCGGTGAGCTCGGGAGCTTCAACCAGACCGAGTACTACAGCCCGGACCGCCGGTTCATCCTCGGCGCGGTCACGTTCTACGAGGGGCCGGGCAAGTACACCTACGAGATCTCGCCGTACGACACCGCCGACGCCGAGATGGTGACCCTCGCGTACCGGTCGATCGCCGCGAGCTCGTACTTCGGTGACGAGCTGTACTTCCACCCCACGTCCACCGCGGTCGACGCGCTGCTCCCGAGCCTGCCGGACGACGTGAAGACGATCACCACCGACGAGCTGTTCGCCGGGATCGACTACCAGCCGTACAACCTCGGCACCACCACCGGCCTGCTGAAGTTCTACAGCGCGTCGGAGGTCGACGGCGGCTACACCCCGTACCGCGAGCTCGTGGTGCTCGACGGCATCCCGAACGACATCGCGATCACCGCCGGGATCATCACCCAGGACTTCCAGACGCCCCTCGCCCACATCAACGTGCTGTCGATCAACCGCGGCACGCCGAACATGGGGCTGAAGGACGCGACCACCAACGCCGACCTGCGCGCGCTCGAGGGCAAGTGGGTCGAGCTCGAGGTCGGGCCGTTCGACTGGACGGTCAAGGAGATCACCCAGGCCGAAGCCGACGCGTGGTGGGAGGAAAACAAGCCGGATCCGATCGACATCCCGGTGATCGACGACACCACGACCGACCTGCGGGACGTGGAAGACATCGTGATCGACGACAACGACCTGAAGAGCGAGATCACCCTCGGGCTGACGCGGTTCGGATCGAAGGGCACGAACTACTCGGCCCTGTACGACATCGGGCCGGTGGTGCCGATCCAGGACGGGTTCGTGATCCCGTTCCACTGGTACAACCACCACATGGAGACGAACGGTCTGCGGGACCAGCTCCTCGCGCTGCTCGCCGACCCGCAGTGGTCCGACCCCGACTACCGCGAGACGAAGCTCGAGGAGTTCAAGCTCGACATCGTCGCCGCGCCGCTCGACGAGGTGTTCCTCCAGGCGGTGCTCGACAAGTACTACGCGAAGTTCCCCGACCTCGGCTCCGGGATCGATCAGCGGTTCCGGTCGAGCACCAACGCCGAAGATCTCGGCACGTTCACCGGTGCCGGGATCTACAACTCGCAGACGGGTGATCCCGAGCTCGGGCTGTCCCAGGCAGAAGATTCGGTCGCGTGGGCGATCAAGACCGCGTGGGCCAACCTGTGGAACCCGCGGGCGTACGAGGAGCGCAGCTACTACAGCATCGACCAGACCAAGGTCGGGATGGCGCTGCTCTCCACGCCGAACTTCCCGGAGGAAGAGGCGAACGGGGTGGCGGTCACGAACAACATCTTCGACGTGTCCGGCCTCGAGCCCGGGTTCTACGTGAACGTCCAGGATCTCGACTACGAGGTCGTCCAGCCGGACCTCGGGTTCATCCCCGACGCGTACCTCCACTACTTCTACGCGCCCGGCCAGCCGGTCGTGTACATCTCGCACAGCAACCTGATCCCCGAGGGGGAGACCGTGCTGACCGCGCCGCAGATCAACACGCTCGGCGAGGCGCTCGACGCGATCCACAACACGTTCCGTCCGGTGTACGGCGACGAAGTCGGCGAGTGGTACGGGATGGACGTCGAGTTCAAGTTCGACGACAAGAACACCCCCGGAACGTCCGAGCTGTTCATCAAGCAGGCGCGGCCGTTCCCGTGGGATCCGTCTGCGTCGGGTGCTGGTCGCTGAGCCGGCGCTCGGTCACCCGTCGAGCCGGAACCGCAGGGTCATCGGCCGACCGTTCCGGGTGAGCTCCACATCGAACCGGGTGTCGCCGTGGATCGCGGCGTACACCAGGAGCGCCTGGGGCACCGACCGCACCGACCGACCGTTCACCGCGCGGATCACGTCGCCGGACCGAAACCCGGCGTCCCATGGGTCGGACCCGCAGCGGAACCCGCCGACCTCGATCCCGTCGGCCTTTCCGTCGGGACCGCGGTGACGGAGGGACCACCCGAGCTCGTCGAGGGTCGACCAGTCGCGGGTGTACCGGTGGACCACCGACGGGTCGACCCGCCAGGTCCGCTCGCCGACCGGGACGATCCCCGGATTCGGCGCCTCGGTGCACGTCTTGCGCGGCGTGGGCCGGTGTCGCGGGTGCGGAGCGGCCTCGGCCGCGATCTCCGCGACCACCAGCCGGGGATCCGCGACCTCTGCCGGCGCTGGGCGGGTCGTCCGGACCGGGGGCGCCGGTGGTGCCTCCTCGATCGGCGGAGGCGCGACCGGATCGGGGATCCCCATGGGCTCGAGCGCCGCGACCGACAGGATCGGCGCCGCCGACCGCTCGACCGCGACCACCGGGGCGTCGATCACGGCGACCTGCGCCACCTCGGCGACCGGGTCCTCGGGCGCGCTCCCGGACGAGGCGAGCGCGTGGACCGCGCCCCCGGCCGCGGCGAGGCCGAGCACCGCGAACATCCACCCTTCGACGAACCCGCCGAACGACCCGCGCATCGTACCTCCCGTCGTGGTCCGCGGGCTCGGACGGATCCGCGACCCGTCTCGGTCGGCGACGTGACGCAGTTTGACTACGACGGATGCCTGCTGACGGACGTGGCGCCGTCGGCCCGACGGTCTCGAGCGGGGTATGGTGGGCTGTCGGATGTGAGGGGTCGTGATCGAGGGCTGGTCGGAGTCGGAGCCGCCGATCGACGGGCCGGGGGCCAGCGTCCACCGGGTCCAGGATCGCGCGGGCGTGTCGCACTTCGCGCTGCGGTACCCGCGCGCGCTCGCGGATCACCCCCTGCTCCGCCAGGGGCTGGACCCGATCGCCGCGTTCGTCCGGGCGCCCGGCGTGGTCGGCGTCGCGCCGCTCGTGGACTGGGACCGCGAGCAGGCCACGTTCGTGTACCCGGCGGGAGACGGGGTGCTGCTGGCGTCGATCCTCGACCACGACGCCCAGGCCGGGCACCGGGCCGGGCCACGGGCCGCGCTCGAGCTCCTGGCGGCGGTGGGGCCGATCCTCGACGACGCCGCCAAGGCCGGCCGACGCGCCGGGTTGCCCGGGCACGGCGCGCTCAATCCGTGGCGGATCGCGGTCCACCCGGACGGCGCGGCCACGGTGATCGGGCACGGCGTGCCGGCGGTCGAGGTCGCGGCCTGGCTCGAGTCGAGCCGGGACCGCGCGCCCGGCCCCGGCCTCCGGTACTTCGCGCCGGAGCGGATCGACGAGCAGGACGAGGACGGCGACAACGACGACGACCACGCAGACGACCGCAAGATGAGCGCCGAACGCCTCGCACGCGGCGCACGCGGCGCACGCCACGCGGCCAGGCGTCCTTGCGGAGCGCGTCGATCATCGCCCCGCGCACG
>JBEBJW010000234.1:0-8088 GCA_040079715.1 Myxococcota bacterium
TATAAGAGACAGACCCCGGAGCCCGCGTCGTCGTCGACGGCGCCTTCACCCTGACGAGCGAGCTCGGCAAGAGCGCGTTGGAGGGGGAGTGATGTCGCTCGAATCTACCGATCGCGAGCTCCTCGAAGGCCGCGGCGCCTCGGTGCTCGACCGCCTGGTCGCCGGCGCTTTGCGCAACCGGCTGCTGGTCGTCATCGGGCTCTTGATGCTCATCGGGGCGGGGCTCCACGCGATGACCCGCCTGCCCATCGACGCGGTCCCCGACGTCACCAACGTCCAGGTCCAGGTCCTGACCGACGCACCCGCGCTCGGCCCGCTCGAGATCGAGCGGTTCGTCACGACCCCGGTCGAGCAGTCCATGGGCGGGCTGCCTCACCTCGAAGAGATGCGCTCCATCTCCCGCTACGGGCTGTCGGCGGTCACCATCGTCTTCGAGGAGGGCACCGACATCTGGTGGGCGCGACAGGTCGTCGGCGAGCGGCTCGTCGAGGCCAAGGGGGAGATCCCGGAGGGCTACGGCGAGCCCGAGATGGGGCCCGTCACGAGCGGCCTCGGGGAGATCTTCCAGTTCGAGGTTCGCGGCCTGAAGGGGCAGTCGCTCATGGATCTCCGTGACGTGCTCGACTGGCAGATCGCGCCGCGGTTGCGGACCGTGGACGGCGTCGTCGAGGTCAACTCGTTCGGCGGGGAGCTCAGGACGTACGAGGTCCGCGTCACCCCCGAAGCACTGGCGTCGCACGCGCTCGCGCTCGCCGACGTGTTCGACGCGCTCGACCGAAACAACGTGAACGTCGGCGGCGGCTCCATCGAGAAGGGACGGGAGCAGGTCCTGGTGCGCGGCGTGTCGCTGCTCGACACCCGCGAGCGCATCGCCGCCGTGGTCGTGGCCACCACACCGGAGGGCACCCCGATCACCATCGGCAACCTGGGCACCGTCGAGTTCGCCCCGATGCTTCGCCAGGGCGCGGTGACCCGGGACGGACGCGGCGAGATCGTCTCCGGCATCGCGATGATGCGCCTCGGCGGAAACTCCCGCGTCGTGGCGGGGTCCCTCCAGGAGGCCGTCGACGAGCTGCAGAAGACGCTGCCCGATGTGCAGATCGAGGTGTTCTACAACCGGACGGAGCTCGTCGACCGAACGATCGAGACGGTCGCAGAGAACCTCGCGGAAGGGGCCCTCCTGGTCGCCTTCGTCCTGCTCCTGACCCTCGGGAACTGGCGGGCTGCGCTCATCGCCGCCGCGATCATCCCATTGTCGCTGCTGTTCGCGTTGATCGGCATGAACCTCCTCGGCGTGTCGGGCAACCTCATGAGCCTCGGCGCGATCGACTTCGGGTTGATGGTCGACGGCGCCGTTGTCCTGCTCGAGAACGTACTGCACACCGTCCACGTGAAGCGACAGCGCGGCGAGGAGGTGGACTCGGCGTCCATCCTCGGGGCGGTTCGCCAGGTGGCGAGGCCCGTCGCGTTCGCGGTCGGGATCATCATCCTCGTCTACCTCCCGATCCTGTCGTTCTCTGGGATCGAGGGGAAGATGTTCCGGCCCATGGCGATCACCGTGGTGCTCGCCTTGACCGGTTCACTGCTGCTCACCCTCACGCTCGTCCCGGTCCTCGCGTCGACGTTCCTGGTCGGCGCGAAGGACGGGGACACCCTGCTGATGCGGGTACTCGACCGCGTGTACGCACCCACGTCCGGCATCGCCCGCCGGCTCTCGCCGGTCCCGACGATCCTGGCCGTGTGCCTGTTCCTCTGCAGCGGCCTCGCGGCCCCGTTCCTCGGCGCGGAGTTCGTCCCCACGCTCGAGGAGGGTTCCCTCGCCCTGCAGATCATCCGGCCGCCCTCCGTTTCGCTGTCCGAGTCCATCCAGCAGGCCACCGACGTCGAACGCACCCTTCGCAGCCGGTTCCCGAGCGAGATCGAGACGGTCGTGTGCAAGACCGGCCGGGCCGAGATCGCGACCGATCCGATGGGCGTCGACCTGTCGGACGTGATCGTCCAGCTCAAGCCGATGGACGAGTGGAAGGAGGCGGCGGACAAGGAGGAGCTGATCGAGAAGATCAACGAGGCGCTGTTGTCGGCGGTCCCCGGGGTGAACTTCAGCTACGGCCAGCCGATCCAGCTCCGGGTCAACGAGTTGATCGAGGGCGTGAGGTCCGACGTGGCCATTGTGATCTACGGCGACGACCTCGAGAAGCTGCGGAGCGCTGGGGACGCCATCGCCACGGCGGTCGCTCGTGTGGAGGGGGCCACCGACGTGAAGGCCGAGCAGGTCGCCGGTCTCCCGATGCTGCGCGTCGAGGTCGATCCGACACGCATCGCGCGGCTCGGGATGTCCGCGCGCGACGTCCTCGACGGCGTAGAGGCGATCGGCGGCGTCCAGGTCGGGACCGTGGTCCAGGGTCAGCGACGGTTCGCGCTGCAGGTGCGTTTCCCAGAGGAGATCCGCAAGGATCGGTCGCGGCTGGAGGGCATTCTGGTCGGCCGGGCAGGAGGCGCTCCGGTTCCCTTGAAGCAGGTGGCCACCATCACCGACGAGGAGGGACCGCTGCAGATCAGCCACGACGACGGGCGCCGCCGCCTCACGGTCGAGGTCAACGTGCGCGGCCGCGACGTGGCCGGGTTCGTCGCCGACGCGCAGCGGACCATCGACGCCGAGGTGACCCTTCCACCCGGGTACCAGATCGAGTGGGGCGGCTCGTTCCAGAACCTCGCGGACGCCTCCGCGAGGCTCGCGGTGCTCGTGCCAGTCGTCCTGCTCCTGATCTTCGTCCTGCTGCAGGCGATGTTCGGGTCGACCAAGATGTCGCTGATGGTGTACGCGAACGTCCCGCTCGCCGCGACGGGTGGCATCTTCGCGCTCCTGCTGCGCGGCCTGCCGTTCTCGATCTCGGCAGGCGTGGGGTTCATCACGCTGTTCGGGATCGCGGTACTGAACGGCATCGTGCTGGTCTCGCACATGCGGCGCCTGCAAGAGGAGGGTCGCACGTCCGACGAAGCCGCCGCAGAAGGAGCGCGGGATCGACTCCGCACGGTCGTGATGACGACGATGGTGGCCGCGTTCGGGTTCCTGCCGATGGCGCTCGCGCGCTCGGCGGGCGCCGAGGTCCAGCGGCCGCTCGCGACGGTCGTCATCGGCGGGCTCGTGACGAGCACGTTGCTCACCTTGTACGTGCTCCCGGCGCTGTTCGGGTGGGCGATGCGCGGAGACGGTCCGCCACCCCGGCCCGTGGAACCGCCGGCGCCGCCCCCGGAGCCCGTGGTCCCGGCTGGGGCGCCCGCATGACGGGCGTGATGCTGGCCGGATCCGCGGCCCTGGTGCCGGTCGCGGCTGCCGCGGGGGGCGCCGCACTGACCGCCTGGCGCCGCCCGGGCGCGCAGTTTCGGAGCATCGTCCAGCACTTCGCCTCGGGCGTCGTGTTCGCGGTGGTCGGCGTCGAGATCCTCCCGGAGGTGAAGGCCGCGCACTCGATCCCCGAGGTCGTGGGTGGGTTCGCCGCCGGTGTTGTCCTGCTGCTGGGGCTGAAGGCCATGCTGGGCGGGCACGGCGAAACGCACGCCGAGGAGGGCGAGCATCCCGAGGAGGCCAGCGGGTTCGCCCGGTACGTGCCGTACGGGGTGGACATCGCGATCGACGGGCTCTTGCTGGGGATCGGGTTCGCCGCCGGCGCCGTGCAAGGCGGTCTGCTAACCTTCGGGCTCGCCGCGGAGCTGCTGGCGCTCGGGCTGGCCGTCGCGGCGGCGGAGCTCGGGCGTGGGGCGCCGACGTGGCGCGTGGTGGCGGTTCCGACTGCGCTCTCGTCGCTGCTGTTGGTCGGGGCGGTCCTCGGGTCGACTCTGCTCGCGGAAGCGTCGGCGGATGTCCTCGCCGTCGTCTTGTCGTTCGGCTGCGCGGCGCTGTTGTACCTAGCGACCGAGGAGCTCCTCGTCGAAGCGCACGAGGTCGAAGAGACCCACACCGCGACCGCGATGTTCTTCGTAGGGTTTCTCCTGGTGTTGGTGATCGGCATGATGAACAGGGGGGCCGCATGAGCGACCTGGATCCAGGGGTGCCCGTGAAGTCCACGGCGTTCCACATCCCGAAGATGGACTGCAAGCACGAGGAGAAACAGGTCCGCGAAGCCCTCGGGCCGGTGCCCGGCGTCGAGGAGCTCCGCTTCGACCTGCCGGCGAGGAGCCTCGTCGTCCGACACCACGGGGAGGCCTCGGCCGTGCTCGCGGCGCTCGAACCGCTGCAGTTCGGGGCGCGCATCGCGTCGTCCGAGGGGTCGGCCCACCCCGACGACTGTTGCTCGCCGCCGCCCATCGCAGCGGCGCCCCCGTCCGCGGCGGGGATGCGCGCGTACAAGGTCCATGGGATGGATTGCGCCGAGGAGGTCGCTACGCTCCGGAGGGCCCTGAACGGTCTGGTCGCCGAGGAGGCGCTCGGGTTCGACGTGCTCAACGGGAAGATGTTGGTCCCCTCGGCGGTCGAGGAAAGCCGGGTGATAGCCGCGGTCGCCGCCACGGGGATGCGGGCGGAGCGCTTCGTCGAGCCGAAAGGGGTTGAGACCTCCCACGCCTGGGGCACGCGGGACGCTCTCGTGGTGGCGAGCGGCGTCGGCACTGCGATCGGGTTCGCGGTGCATGTCGGGCTCGCGGAGCTCGGCGCCGCGATCGGGTCGGAGGGGGCGGGCCTCGCGGAGGCGGTGCCGTGGGCGGCGCGGCTGCCCTACCTCGCCGCGATCGTCGCCGGCCTGTGGGTGGTGGCGCCGAAGGCGTTCTACTCGGCGCGCTCCCTCCGTCCGGACATGAACCTGTTGATGACGGTGGCCGTCGCGGGCGCCATCACCCTCGGCGAGTGGTTCGAGGCCGCGACCGTCGCGTTCCTGTTCGCGCTGTCGCTGTCGCTCGAGGCCTGGAGTGTCGGGCGCGCGCGCCGCGCGGTGGCGGCCCTGATGCGGCTCGCGCCGGATCGCGTCCGGATCGTACGCGGCGGCGTCGAGGTCGAAGTCGATCCAGCCGAGGTGGAACCGGGGACCTTGTTCTTCGTCCGACCCGGGGAGCGCATCGGGCTAGATGGCCGGATCGCGCGCGGCGCGACCGAGGTCGACCAGGCGCCGATCACCGGTGAGTCGGTCCCGGTCGACAAGGCGCCCGGCGACGAGGTCTTCGCGGGCACGGTCAACGGCTCGGGGGCGCTCGATGTGGTCTCCACCCGGCCCGCGGGCGAGACCACGCTGGCACGCATCGTGCGCCAGGTGGCCGACAGCCAGTCCCGTCGCTCGGAGTCCGAGCAGTGGGTCGACCGGTTCGCGCGGGTGTACACGCCGACCGTCCTCGCCTTGGCGATCGCCGTCGCAATCATCCCCATCGCCCTCGGGGGCGAGCCTTCGGTCTGGGCCTACCGCGCCCTCGTCCTGCTGGTGATCGGATGCCCGTGCGCGCTGGTGATCGCCACTCCCGTCGCGATCGTGGCGTCGCTCGCGGCGTCCGCGCGACACGGCGTGCTGCTCAAGGGCGGTCGGGTCGCGGAGCTTCCGGCGATGCTCCGGGTGGTCGCGCTCGACAAGACCGGGACCCTCACCGAGGGGCGGCCTCGCGTGGTCGAGGTCGTGCCGCTCGCCGAGCACGACGAAGCCGGGTTGTTGGCGCGCGCGGCTGCGATGGAAGCCCGCTCGCAACACCCCATCGCCGCCGCCATCCTGGCTCGCGCGCGGGAGCTCGGTATCGAAGCGGTGCCGGCGACCGACGTCGTGGCCGTCCACGGCAAGGGCGCCGAGGGCACCATCGGTGGCCGGACGTTCTGGGTCGGATCTCACCGTTGGCTCGAGGAGCGCGGCCAGGAGACGCCCGACGTGCACGCCCGGCTGGAGGCGATGGCGTCGGGAGGGAGGACCATCGTCGTCGTCGGGAACCAGACGCACGTGTGCGGGCTCATCGCCGTGGCCGACGGCATCCGGCCCGAGTCGATCGCCGCGGTGGCCGCGCTGAAGCGCGCGGGGATCCGCCGGGTGGTGATGCTCACCGGCGACAACCGCGCGACCGCGGAGGTCGTTGGCGCCGCGGTGGGGGTGGACGAAGTCCGCGCCGAGCTCCTGCCCGAGGACAAGGTCCGGGTGATCGAAGAGCTCGAAGCCGCCTTCGGCCCCACGGCAATGATCGGGGACGGGGTGAACGACGCGCCGGCGCTGGCGCGAGCGACGCTGGGGGTCGCCATGGGCGCGGCGGGGACCGATGCGGCGATCGAGACCGCGGACATCGCGCTGATGGGCGACGACCTCGGCAAGCTCGCGTGGTCTATCGAGCACTCCCGGGCGACGATGTCGGTGATCCGCGCCAACACGGCGTTCGCACTGGGCATCAAGCTCCTGTTCGCGATCCTCACGTTCGCGGGGTTCGCGACCTTGTGGGGCGCGATCGCCGCGGACATGGGAGCGTCCCTGGTGGTCGTGTTCAACGCGCTGCGATTGCTCCGTCGATGATCACCGAGGCGGGTCGATGGTCACCAGCCGCAGTCGTCCGACCAGGCCGGGTCGGTCGAGCCCACCTGGTCCATCCAGCCAGCCATCTGGTCCTGCCAGCGGTTCTCCTCGTCATGGCAGCAGGCCACGTCGGCGCACGCTGCCATCGCGTCGTGGTGGTCCTGCATCCAGGACCACACGTCGGAGGTGAGGCCGTCCCAGTCGTTCATCGAGCCCATCATCCCGCCGCCGCCCATTCCGCCGCACTGCCCGAACGCGTCCATGCAGCTCGACATCGTGTCCCACGTGGACTGACAGTAGCCCCAGTAGTCGTCTTCGAACGTACCGATGGCGCCGAGGTCGGTGGCGCCCGCAACGTCTCGGCCATGCCGTTCCGTGGTGGCCGCGAGGTCCGCGGTGGTTTGGTCGAAGGTGGCTCCAGGCCCGTCCTCGGGGTTCGTCCCGGGATTCGCTCTACACGCCCACAACAAGGAGATCAAGAACGCGCGCATGGTGCCCTCCACGCTTGTCCTCTGCACCGATCGTGCCCGCTGCCCCGGGGCTCTAAGGACGCCCGGCGGCGGGCCCAGGTCGGCGGCCCCAGGCTGGGTGTGGCGGGGTTCGGTGTGTGGAAGTGCCCACCCCGTAGGGGTCATTCGCCCGCGGCGGGCCTGCGGCTCCTCCGATGACGAACCGTGACGACTCCGCGGTCACGAACCCCACGCCTGCTGCAGACTGGGCCGAGACGTGCAGTCTCGTGGGAGGTACCCGTGACGAAGATCCTGGTGGGTGTCGCGCTGGCCGCTGTCGCTGTTCCTGGCGTGGCCGCCGCTGCGACGGCCGTGTGCTGCTCGGCGGGCTCATGGTGTTGCGGCTGGTGCCCGTTCTGCTGAGCGATCGACCCTGACGTGGGGCGGGCCGACCGCGACATCGACGCGTGGATGGCCCGGCTCGCCGATGGCGATCGCGCAGCGTTCGACCCGCTCTACGAGGCCCTGTGGCCCCTCGTCTCCGGCTTCTGCGGCCGGCGCCTCGGCGATCGAGCCAAGGGAGAGGACGCGGCGCAGCAGGCGCTGGTCCGCGTGTTCCAGAAGGCGTCGCTGTACGACGCTCGCCGGCCAGCCCTGCCATGGGTGTTGGCCTTCGCTACCTGGGAGTGCAGGACGCTCGCCGGCGCTGCGAGTCGACGCCGGGAGGACGATCTCGCCGACGCAGGAGTCGGCGGCGCGGATCCGGAGACAGAGCTGCTGCGAGCCGACCTGCTCTACGCCGTTCGGGCGCTGGTGGGCGAGCTCGGTCCAAGCGACGAGGCGGCGCTGTGGGCATGGATGGAGCACGATCTGGACCGCGGCCCGCTCGGAGCCACGCTCAGGAAGCGGGTGGAACGTGCGAGGAAACGGTTCGTCGACTTGTGGAGGAAGCGCCATGGATCCACGTGAACGCGCCCGCCGAGCCTACGAGTTCGGCCGCCTGGAGGTCTCGGGCCTTCGTGCCGCCCCAGCGTTGCTGTTCGGGCTCGGTGGCCTGTTCGTGGCCGGAGACGGCGGGCTGCGCTTGCTGGCGTCCGCGGCCCTCACAGGTCTGGCCGTCGCGGTGATGTTCGTCGGCGGTGCGGCGGGGCGGGCCGTTCCGGCCGGGCTGGTGG
>JBEBJW010000235.1:0-8081 GCA_040079715.1 Myxococcota bacterium
GCAGGGGAGCGGCCGGGCTCCTCCGCAGTCGACGCCCCACAGGCTCCTACCGCGGGACCCACAGCCCCTGATCGTACGCGAGCCGCCACGACGCCCGCGCGATGTCCGGGAGCTGCTCGGTCCGGTCGAGCGCGCGATCCCAGCTCCGGACGTGGGCCCGGAGCTCGGGCTGGCCGGTGCGGTTCCCGAGCGACGCGCACTCGGCCTCGATCTCCTCTTCCGACGCCTCGATCACCGGCAGCTCGATCGGGTCCGCCGGGGTGCCGGCCGCGAGGGCGTCGAGGTCGAGCAGCTCCGCCAGGTCCGCGTCGCGGGCCGACGCCTCGTTCCGCTTCGTCAGCCGCTCCGTGATCCCGAACTGGTTCTGGATGAACGTCAGGGCGGCGGTGTGGTCGAACCGGGTGCTGCTGACCGTGTTCTTCACGTACGGACCCGCCGCGAACGCCGGGACCCGGAACCCGAGCTGGTCGAACCCGGTCGACGCGTAGTCGTCGTCCATCGTGCCGGGGGCGACGTGGTCGAAGAACCCGCCCGCCTCGTCGTACGTGACCATGAACATCGAGGTCGGCCAGTGCGGCGACGCTGCGAGCGACTGGTAGATCGACCCGATGAACAGCTGGCCGAGCATCGGGTGGTGCGGCGGGTGATCGTCGTTGAACCCGGCGCCGGCGTCGACGCACACCACCGGCGGGAGGTTGCCCGCCGCAGCGTCGGCGTGGAACTGGTCGATGAACAGCAGGTGACCGGCGAAGTTCGGGTTCGTGAACAGCGCGAGGGTCGGCAGATCGGTGAAGTAGTACGCCCAGTCGATGCCGGCGTCGGTGAGCTGGTCCCAGATCGTCCGGCACTTGTACCCGCCGGACGGCAGATCGTTGCTGTCGACCCCGAGCGACTGGGCGGCGTGGAAGTACAGCCGGTTCGGCCAGGTGCTGGTGAGCACGCTCGAGTACCAGTTCTGGCAGATCGCGTACCGGTCGGCGAGGGCGTAGGTGACCGGCAGGGTGGCGCGGGTCTGGTACGACATCGGGAACGACGGCGGGGCCGACAGCCCGTTCGACTGGAGGTACGCCTTGACGAACCCGCGGTTCGCCCCGCCGTCCAGCTGGACCCGCGAGGTGTCCCACCCGTGCGGCGGATCCGGGTCGACGCACGGCGCGACGCTCGGGTTGATCGGGATCTCCACCCCGTCGAGGTCCGGGTTCGACATCCCGGCGACCAACCCGTCGATGTCGGTCCGCCCCTCGAGCAGGGACAGGCTGCCGAACACGTGGTCGAACGACCGGTTCTCCATCATGCAGATCACGATCGTGTCGATCCGGCCGGGCCCGCGGACCCCGGACCGACCCGGCGCGAGCGGATCCGGGCCGCAGGCAGCCAGGCCAGCGGCGGCGCCGAGCCCCTTCAGCACGTCGCGCCGCGGAACGACGATCCGACCCATGGGACCTCCGGGGCACAGTGGTACCCGCCGCGGGGCCTCGATCGCAACGGCGCCGCGCGGTCAGGCCGGTCCGGACGGGCCCGGGCAGCGGTAGAACCGGTGGGTCGCGTTGGTCGACCCCGGCGCGACGGTCCCCCCGTCGGCGGCCAGCCGGACCAGCGCGAGATCGCACGCCAGATCTGCCAGGTCGTCGGGGTCGATCCCGTCCGGCAGCGGGATCCCCTCGCCGGACCCGCGGGCGAGCACGTCGACCTCGCTGTTCGCGTCGAGGCGGACCCGGTGGAGCACCGCCCGCCCGGCCCGCGAGTCGACCCCGAGCTCGAACGCGCACACCGCCGGCCGGTGGAGCAGGGCGCGGACCAGCGCCGGGTCGGCCTCGACCCACCGCTCCGGCCCGACCCGACGGACCCGGACGATCCCGGTCGCCCCCTCGGCAGACGGGCACAGCGCCCCGCCGATCCGCGCGATCGCGGTCCGCAGGTCCGCCTCGAGCGGCCCGTCGCCCGCCCACGGCCCGACGAGGTACACGGTGGCCTGCATCGGCACCGGATAACCCGCGGCCCATGTTACGCAGGTGGGATGCAGATCCACACCCATCTCGGCCTCGATCGGACCCTGGTCGGCGTCCCGGAGCGGCTCGGCGACGGGCGGGCCCGGGTCAGCCTCACCGCCACCCCGGCGATGGCGGCGGACGCGCGCGGCCTGGTCCACGGCGGGTTCGTGTTCGGCGCGGCGGACGCGGCGGCGATGATCGCGGTGAACGACCCGAACGTGGTGCTCGGCGCGGCGTCGGCGCGGTTCGTGGCGCCGGTCCGGGTGGGCGAGGTGGTGGTCGCCACCGCCACCGTGATCGCGGTCGCCGGCAAGAAGCGGGACATCGACGTGAGCTGCGCGGTGGGCGAGAAGGTGGTGTTCACCGGGACGTTCACCGCGTTCGTGCTCGACCGGCACGTGCTGGACCCGTAGGCGCCTGCCGTAGGCGCCTGCCCTTGCCCTTGCCCTTGCCCTTGCCCTCGCCCTCGCCCTTCTCGAGCCCGACGTGCACGTCGCGCTGGGACGGTCCCCGATCCGACGGGAGGCCAGACGGGCACGGGCATGGGCACGGGCTGGGGAGTGGGGCTCCGCTACGAGCCGCGGACGCCCAGGATCTCCCGGACCTTCGCGTCGAGCGCCGCGGCGGTGAACGGCTTCGCCACGAACGACGCCGCCGACGTCCGGACCCCGCGGAGCAGGATCTCGTCGTCGGTGTGGCCGGACATGAACAGCACCCGCGCCTCCGGCCGACGGAGCACGATCTCGTCCGCGACCACCCGGCCGCTCGGGCCCGGCATCACCACGTCGGTCAGCACGAGATGGATCGGCCCCGGGTGGGCGTCGCTCACCACCAGCGCCGACGGGCCGTCGCTCGCCTCCAGCACCCGGTACCCGCGGCCGAGCAGCAGGCCGTGGATCGCGGCCCGGACGTCGTCCTGGTCCTCGACCAGCAGCACGGTCGCGGTGGCGGGCGCCTGCCCGTGCTCTGCCGGGTCGGCGGACGCTCCGGACGCCCGGTCGAGCGGGAGGTGGACCCAGAACTCCGTCCGGCCGGCCGCGCTGTCGACCGCGACCTCGCCGCCGCTCTGGCGGACGAACCCGTAGACCATCGCGAGGCCGAGCCCGGTCCCGTGGTGCTCCTTGGTCGTGAAGAACGGCTCGAAGATGTGCGGGAGGTGCTCGGCGGCGATCCCGTGGCCGGTGTCGCGCACCGACAGCGCCGCCCGCCCGTCCGGGGTCGCCGCGGTCGCGATCCGGAGGTCGCCGCCGGTCGGCATCGCGTCGCGGGCGTTCACCGCCAGGTTCACGATCACCCGCTGGAGCTGGGACGCGTCGACCCGGACCGGCAGCGGCTCGGCGTGCAGCTCGAGCGCGAGCGCGATGTCGTCGCCCATCACCCGGGCGAGCATCCCGACCGCCTCGTGGACCGCCGCGTTCAGGTCGATCCGGGTCGGGGCGAGCACCTGGCGCCGGCTGTACGCGAGGAGCTGCCCGGTGAGCTCGGCCGCGCGGTCCGCCGCCCGTCGGATCTCGTGCGCCAGACGCACCCCGACCGCCGGGTCGCCCGCGCCCGCCTCGAGCCGGTCGCACGCGGCGAGGATCACCATCAACAGGTTGTTGAAGTCGTGGGCGACCCCGCCGGCGAGCCGACCGATCGCCTCCATCCGCTCGATGCTCCGGACCTGCTCTTCGAGCCGGCGGCGATCGGTGTGGTCCTCGATCAGGGCCACCACCCCCACGACCCGGCCCGTCGCGTCGCGCACCGGGGCGGTCGAGACCCGGACCGGGATCCGGCGCCCGTCCTTGTGGAGCCGCTCGGCCGGCGCGCCGGCGAACCCGTACCCAGAGAGGACGCGCTCCGCGAGCACCTGGAACGACGCGCGGGCGTCGAGCGGCACCAGCGTGTGGTACGGCCGCCCGGTGAGCTCGTCGGCGGTCCAGCCGAACATCCCCTCCGCGCCGCGGTTCCACAGCGTGATGTCGAGGTTCGGGTCCGTCAGCACGATCGCGAGCGGGGCGGCCCGGAGCAGCGCGCCGAACAGCTCGTTCTGGGCCCGGAGCGCCTCCGCCGCGCGGTGGGCGGCGGTCACGTCGGTGACGATCACCACCGTGCCGGCGCGATCGCCCCCGGCGTCGATCGGCATCCGCTTCAGCTCGAGCCGGCGCCCGTCGACGGCGAGGGTGTCGCCCGCGCCGAGCACCGCGTCGATCGGTCCCCCGACCAGCGGGGCGTCGTCGGCGAGGCCGAGGAGCCGGCGGAACGGCCGGTTGCAGGACGCCACCCGCCCGGCGGCGTCGACCAGCGCCACCCCGTCGTTCAACGAGTCCGCCGCCGCCTGCCAGGTCACGCGGAACGACTCGGTCACCGATCCTCCGTCCGTGCGTATAGCGTGGACCCGCCGCGGCGGCCCCGTCGCGGGCCCGACCCCCGGTCGGTCGGGGATCGCCCCGGGCGGGCGCCCGCGTGTGGTAAACCGGATCCGGCCGGGCTCCCCGTGGGAGGGGAGACCGGATCCGTCCGGTGCGTGCGCACGGACGGCGAGGTCGCGATGGGTCCGCGCCGCAAGAAGCCCCGCCTGTTCTCGTTCTCGCGCGAGGTCGAGGTCGGCAACTTCGACGAGGTCCTGACGGACCCCGAGGAGCGGCGCTCGCTCGAGGCCGTGGTCGACGCGTTCATCGAGATCTGCCGCACCCAGACCGTCACCTCGGACACGCTGATGCCGATCGCCCGCGGCAGCCGCCACAAGTCGGCGTACGTCCGGGGGGTGGCGATCACCCGCCTGACCGTGCTGACGCACTACTTCGACGAGGCGATGGACGTGCTCGAGCAGGTCGCGCGGGACCCGGACGAGGAGGTCCGGCTGTACGCGTGCGCCGCCCTGCCGAACACGCCGGACGGGGTGGCGGTGCCGCTGATCGAGCGGGCGCTCGACGACGCGTCGTGGCGGGTCCGCAAGGCGGCGGCCCAGGCCGCGGGCGCGCTGTGGGCCCCGGCGCTGCTGCCGATCCTCGACCGCCACCTCGGGACCGAGGCCGACGCCCGG
The DNA here is from genome assembly GCA_040079715.1 of Myxococcota bacterium. GTDB lineage: Bacteria > Myxococcota_A > UBA796 > UBA796 > JACKER01. The sequence continues at coordinate 5,017 of JBEBJW010000235.1, forward strand.
GTGAAGATCCCGCTCCAGCTCGCGGCCGAGTTCCAGCGCCACCAGCCGTGATCTCGGATCCCGGCCCCGCGGCTCGCCCGCGGCCGCAGCGGAGGAGCGCCGGCCGCCCGCGCCAGGGGACGGAGGGGCGCCGCAGGCGCGCCGAGCGGAGCGACGCCGAGCGACAGCGAGCCCGGAGGAGCCCGACGGCACCGCAGGTGCCGGGGCGCCAGGACCGCAGGATGCCGAAGCGGTCAGCTCCGCTTGCGACGGGCCCGCGGCGCGGCCTGGACCTTGACCTGCGCGGCGGCGAGCACCCCGGACAGGAACCCGAACAGGTGGGCCTGCCACGACACCCCGATCGCGAGCGGGAGCACGCCCCACACCATGCTGCCGAACAGCCAGGTGACGCCGACCGACAGCGCGATCGCGACCAGGCTGCGCTCGAACAGCCCGCGGGTCATCAGGAACCCGAGGTACGCGAACAGCACGCCGGACAGCCCGATGTGGACGGTGCCGACGCCGCCGAGCGCCCACGCGCCGAGCCCGGACCCGATCGCGCCGACGACCGACACCGACCAGAAGTCGCGCGGGTTGCGCATCAGCAGGATCCCGCCGAGCACCACGAGCCACACGCTGTTCATCGCGAGGTGGGCGAGCGACGCGTGCAGGAACGGCGCGAACAGGATCCCGACCAGCCCCTGGAGGGTCCACGGGTGGATCCCGAACCCGACCAGCGCGCCGCCGAGCACCAGGTTCAACACCTCGACCAGCCACAGCGCGCCGACACCGGTGGCGAGCGTGCCGGCGGTCTGTTGGACCCGGGTGATCGCGGTCGAGCCGTGCTTGGTCAGCGTTCGCGCCATCCGCCCCTCCCGCGACGACGATACGACCGCGTCACGCGTTTTCCTTCCTCACCTGTTCCTACCCACGGAGTCGACCGCGCGTGCAACCCGGAACGAATGATGACCCGGCGCCGCTGCCGGCGCGCGCCGACGTGGTGGTGGTCGGCGGGGGGCTCGCGGGACTCGCGGTCGCGGTCGGCCTGCGCGAGCGCGGGGTCGACGTGGTGGTGCTCGATCCCGGCGCGGACGACGGGGCGAGCGCCCGGGCCCCCGGCGCGATCGTCACCGGGCTGACCGAGCACCCGGTGTCGCTCGGGCGGGCGCTCGGTCCGGACGGGCACGCGGCGGTGCTCGCGCTCGGGCGGCGGTCGTCGGCCTGGCTGGCGGCGCGGGTCCCGGTGACCCCGTGCGACCAGGTGTGGGTCGCGGTCGACGACCGGGATCGCGCGCTGGCCGAGCAGAGCGCGGGGGTCCTCGCCGACGCGGGCCTGCCGGTCACGGTCCTCGACGCGGCCGGGTTGGCGGCGCGCGGGCTGCGGGGCCTCGGCGGTTACGCGGTCGCCGGCGACGGGCTGGTGGACCCGCTCGCCGCCCTCGCTGCGCTCAGGGCGCGGGTGACGGTCGCGCGGTCCCAGGTCCGCGACGTGGCGGCCGACGCGGGCGGCCTCGCGGTCGACACCGACCGGGGCCCGGTGCGGGCCGAGGTGGTGGTGTGGGCGTCGGGGTACCGCACGCCGGAGGACTGGTTCGCCGACAAGCTGTGGCCGGTGCGGGAGCAGGCGGCGCGGTTCGCGGTCGACGCGCCGCTGACGCCGGTGGTCGGGCGGTCCGGGCACGGGTGGTCGTCGGTCCGTCCGGGGCCGCGCGGGACGGTGATCGTCGCCGGCTGTCGGTGGGCGACCCCGCACCTCGAGGTCGGGGAGCTCGACCCGGTGGTCGTCCCCGCGGTCCAGGACCAGCTCGATCGGTTCGCCGGGCGGGTGGTGCCGGGGCTCGGCGCGCCGGAGGCCCGGTGGGCGTGGATCGAGACCCACACCTGCGACGGGCTGCCGATCGTCGGCCCGCTGCCCGGAGACCCGCGGCGGATCGCGTGCACCGGGTTCGTCGGGGTGGACTGGGGCCTGGCCCCGGCGGCGGCGGAGGCGGTGGTCGACGGGCTGCTCGGCGGCGAGGGCCGCACGCCCCCGACCTTCGCAGCGACGCGGTTCTGAGCGGTGGGGACCGGCCTTACCGAGACCTCGACCTCGACCTCGACCTCGACCTCGACCTCGACCTCGACCTCGACCTCGACCTCGTGATCGACCTCGACGTCGACCTGCGATCGAGCTTGCGGAGGATGTCGACCGTGGAAGCGCGGTGGACCGCGATCTGCATGCCGCGGGCCCCCGATGCGGGATCAGGCGGAGGATTGTCGAGCTTCGACGCGGTCGACCATGACCCGCAGCCTCCCGACCCTGGCGCTACAGGCACTGATCCGCGGGCGAGCACGGCGTGCCGACCCCGCCGGTGCAGGTGAACGGGTCCGGGTCGTCGACGACCTCGCACAGGAAGTTGTTCACGTCGACGTCGTGGGCGTCGTTGTCGACGTATGACGTGGTGCCGGTGGAGGTGAACGCCCCGGTGCCGACGATCGCGATCGCCCCGCTGCCGTCGACCCGGTTGTGCTGGAGCGAGCTGTCGGTCAGCGTCAGCTCCGACGACGACTCGACGTACACCGCCGCTCCGGCCTCGGCGGCGCTGTTCGTGTCGAACACCACGCCGTCCGCCGACACCGTGGCGCCCGACGCCGCGATCGCGCCGCCGTTCGCCGCCCGGTTGCCCCGGAGCTGGACGTCCGACGCGAGCAGCTCGGCGTCCTCGACGTACACCGCGCCGCCGAGGTCGTCCGCGTGGTTGTCTGCGACCTCGCCGAACGCGAGGTACAGGTCCCGCCCGATCCACAGGCCGCCGCCCTCGTCGGCGTCGTTGTCGTGGACCGAGGCGCCGAGCACGTCGTAGGTGCAGCCGTCGCACTCGCCCTTGTCGAGGACCGCGATCCCGCCGCCGCCGCGCCCGGCCTCGTTCGTCCCGATGTCGGCGTCCTGGACCCGGAGGCCCCCGCCGTCGGCCGCGATCCCGCCGCCGTAGTCGTCGGCCTCGTTGTCGACGATCTCGGTCGGGGTGTCGCCGTCGGGCTCGATCGCGGTGGTGCCGCCGGTGACCCACACCCCGCCGCCCTCGTCCGCGTCGTTGCCCGAGATC
>JBEBJW010000236.1:0-8065 GCA_040079715.1 Myxococcota bacterium
CCCGGTCCGGGTCGTGGTCGTCGCAGTCCTTGGGCGCGGGCGCGCCGTCCCCGTCGAGGTCCGAGCCGGAGGTGCAGCCCACCAGGGCGGCCGCGAGCCGCGCGATCACCGGCGCGCGACGTGCGATCCGGAGCGGTCCAGCGGGAATGCGGATCGTCATGCGGCGCCTGCCTCCGAGGGTCCCCGAGATTGCCCCGACCCGACCGAGCTCCACCCGGACCGATCGACCGCCCCACCATATTAGCGAAACTCGCGCCGCGCTCGACCGGTGACACCGTCGCCGGACGTTCGTTCGACACCGGGTCGCGCCGAACCCGTCCGAGATCCCGTTCGGTGCGCGCGGTGTTATCCGGTCCGACCGGACGCTCGGGTCCGTCGGAGGTGGAATGGCGAGCGGCGGGCGGCTCCGGGCGACGTTCACGCACGGGGTTCTGACGACAGCGCTCCTCGGCACGGCCCTCGGCCCCGGCGCGGCGCGGGCGCAGGGGCTCGAGACGCACCACCCGGTGGTCCCGGCGGCCGGGATCGCGGCGGAGAACGGTCCCGGCACGCTGTGGGTCAACCCGGCGAACCTCGGGTACGACCCGGACGCCCGGTTCGGCCTGTCGTTCGCCCGCGGTGGACTCGACGCCCCGACCGCGTTCGGCGCGACGATCGGCGCCGGCGGGATGGGCGTCGGGATCCACAACCAGCTCCGCCCGACCGCCCTCGGCGTCGCGAGCGACTGGTCGCTCGACTACGCGACGAGCTTCGCCCTCCCATCCCGCCTGTCCCTCGGCGTGTTGCTGTCGTGGAACTTCATCGAAGACGCGAACAACTACGTCGCGTGGGACGCCGGCGTGTCGTGGCGCCCCCTCCCCTGGCTCGGGTTCGGCAGCGTGGCCCAGAACATCGGCAACCCGGACCCGAACGGGTTCGCCATCCCGCGGACCGGGGCCGGGATCGCGCTCCGACCGGGCTCGCTGGCGGTGTTCGGGGTCGACTTCGTCCGGGAGTTCGGCACCGCCACCACCGAGGACTCCGACCACCTGGTCGGCACCGCCCGGTTGCGCCCGATCGAGGGCCTGTACTTCCGCGGTGGCTGGGACGGCACCGTGTCGGCCGACGGGCTCGAGCGGTGGACCGCGAGCGCTGGGATCGAGGTGTACCTCGGCGGGGTCGGGGTCGGGTACGTCGGGTCGAACGACCCGTCGGGGACCGGCCAGACCGCGTTCATCGGCACGGACGAGCCCGGCGAGTCGCTGATCCGGAGCGGTCGGCGCGTCCCGATGCTCGAGATCGACCGTCCGCCGCCGTACACGCCGCGCACCGGCCTGTTCGCCGGGAATCAGAAGAGCTGGCTCGACACGCTCGAGCTGCTCCGTCGGATCGAGGACGATCCCGGCGTCCGCGGCCTCGCGGTGACCCTCGACGGCGCGTCCCTGTCGTTCGCCCGCGCGCGCGAGCTGCGCGACCGGATCGTCGCCCTCGGGGAGCGCGGCAAGCCGGTGCTGGTGTACCTGACCGGCGCCCCGTCGAACACCGACTACTACGTGGCGTCCGGCGCGGCGCGGATCGCGATGCACCCCGCGACCGACCTCGAGCTCGTCGGGTTGTCGATCGAGCTGACCCAGTTCCGCGGGCTGTTCGACCTGGTCGGCGTCACGCCGCAGTTCGTCAAGCGCGCCGACTACAAGACCGCGCCCGAGACCTACACCGATGTGGAGCCGTCGCCGGCGAACCTCGAGATGACCGAGGCCCTGCTCGACGACCTGTACGGCGAGCTCGTGGACGGCGTCGCGACCGGCCGGAAGGTCGAAGCGTCGGTGGTCCGCGGGTGGATCGACAACGGCCCGCACGCGGCAGACGAAGCGCTCGCCGCCGGGATGGTCGACGTGCTGCTGTACCCGGACCAGCTCGACGAGGAGCTCGACAAGCTCCACGGCGGCTCGGTCAGCACCGACGATCTCGTGGACCTGCCCCAGCCGCGGTCCCCGTGGGAAGACCCGAAGCAGATCGCGGTCGTGTACGTCGAGGGGTCGATCGTCGCGGGCGAGAGCGCCCCCGGCGGGTTCCTCGCGGCGCGCGGCGCCGGCTCGAAGTCGGTGGTCCGCCAGCTCGACCGGGCCCGGCGGGATCCCCAGGTGCGCGCCGTGGTGCTGCGGGTCGACAGCCCGGGCGGCTCGTCGTTCGCGTCGGACGAGATCTGGCGCGCGACCCAGCGCCTCGAGGAGCGCGACAAGCCGGTGGTCGTGTCGATGGGCTCGCTCGCCGCGTCCGGCGGGTACTACGTCGCGGCCGGGGCGGACGCGATCTGGGCCGAGCCGAGCACCCTCACCGGGTCGATCGGCGTGTTCAGCGGGAAGTTCTCGATCGGCGAGCTCCAGGAGCGCCTCGGGGTCACCACCACCGTGCTCGGGCGGGGGCGGAACTCCGGCCTGTCGTCGATGGCGAAGCCGTGGGACGACCTGCAGCGCGCGCGGATGCAGGCGTTGGTCGACCACACCTACGAGCAGTTCAAGTCGCGGGTCGTCGACGGGCGGTCGCTCGACGCGGCGAAGGTCGAGGAGATCGCGCGCGGGCGGGTCTGGTCGGGCAAGCGGGCGGTCGAGCTCGGCCTGGTCGACCACCTCGGCGGGTTCCAGGACGCGATCGCCGACGCGCGCGAGCGGGCGGGGATCCGCGCCAGCCGCAAGGTCGGCCTGGTGACGTACTCCGACTCGGGCGATCTGCTCCAGTCCCTCGCCCCGTCGATCGCCACCTCGATCGCAGGGAAGGTCGGCGCTCCCCGCCTCTCCGACGGGTTCGGCGGGTTCGGGGACGGCTGGGACAGGCTCGAGGCGCTGCTCGGTCCGATCGACCCGCTGCTGGTGCCGGTGCTCCACCCCGAGGAGGACGTGTGGCTGCTCGACCCGTACACCCTGCGGATCCAGGGCGAGTGACGCCGTGAGCGGCGCGATCCGGGTCCTGGTCGTCGACGACGATCGCGCGGTCCGCAAGGTCCTCCAGGTCAACCTCGGCAAGCACGGGATGATGGTCACCCTGGCCGAGAACCCGCACGAGGCGCTGCAGGCGCTCCACGAGGCGGACTTCGATCTGGTCCTGACCGACGTGAAGATGCCGAACGCGACCGGGATCGAGCTGCTGGCCGAGGTCCGTCGGGCGTGGCCGGACATCCCGGTGGTGGTGATGACCGGGTACGGCTCGGTCGAGGACGCGGTCACCGCGATGAAGACCGGCGCGGCCGACTACGTGATCAAGCCGATCAGCAAGGACGAGCTGCTGGTGGTGATCGAGCGCGCGCTCGAGCAGCGGTCGCTCCGGGCCGAGCTCCGGATGCTCCGCCGCGAGGTCGACGCGAAGTACGGGTTCGAGAACCTGATCGGCGCGACCCCGATCATGGTCCAGCTGTACGAGGAGGTCGCGAGCGTCGCGGACACCAACGCGAGCGTGCTGCTCCAGGGCCCGACCGGCACCGGCAAGGAGCTGCTGGCGCACGCGATCCACTACCGGAGCCGGCGCGCCAACGGGCCGTTCGTCCGGGTGAACTGCGCGGCGATCCCGGAGTCGCTGCTCGAGAGCGAGCTGTTCGGCCACGAGCGGGGCGCGTTCACCGGCGCGATCCGGCAGCACCACGGCAAGTTCGAGCAGGCCGACGGCGGCAGCCTGCTGCTCGACGAGATCGGCGAGATCTCGCCGTACGTCCAGGTGCGCCTGCTTCGGGTGCTCGAGAGCGGCGAGCTGCAGCGGGTCGGCGGGTCGGTCACGATCAAGGTCGACGTGCGGGTGATCGCGGCGACCAACAAGGACCTCGCCCTCGAGTCGCGCGAGAAGCGGTTCCGCGAGGACCTGTACTGGCGGCTGAACGTGATGACCCTCGACGTCCCGGCCCTCCGCGACCGTCGGGAGGACATCCCGCTGCTGGTCGACCACTTCCTCGCGAAGTACGCCGCGAAGAACAACCGACCGGTGCTGCGGATCGGGCGGAAGCTGATGGAGAAGCTGATCGCGTACGACTGGCCGGGCAACGTCCGCCAGCTCGAGCACCTGATCGAGCGGGCGGTGATCCTGTGTCGCGGGGGCGAGATCGAGGACCTCCGCCTGCCGGACGAGGCCGAGTCGCCGTCGCCGGAGCCGCTCGGCAACCCGGTGCTGCCGCCGGTCGGCACCCCGCTCCAGGACTGGCTGCTCCACCTCGAGCGCGACGTGATCGTCGCGGCGCTGAAGGAGGGCGGCGGGGTCCAGGCCCGGGCGGCCCGCCGGCTCGGGATCAGCCGGTCGAACCTGAACTACCGGATCGGTCGCCTCGGGATCGAGGTCAAGGACGTCGACTACGGCTGATCGCCCCGGCGGATCGCTCCGGGCGGATCGCTCCGCTACTCGGTCGGCGCGTACAGCGCGACGATCTCTTCGCAGGTCAGCCGGTTCAACAGCGCGTTCGCGTCGGAGCACGACTCGAGCGACAGCCGGAGCTCGGACGCGGACAGGTCGATCCGCTCGCGGTCCCACTGCTGGCGGCACTGGCTGACGAAGTCGGTTCGGTTGCGCGCGCCGAGGTCGTTCCACGACAGGGAGTCCGGCTTGCACCGGGCGACCTCGCTGCCGACGTCCTGGCACAGGATCTCGCACTTGTCGCCGCACGCGCCGAGGACCGGGGCAGCGACCGCGAGGAAGAAGAGGATGATGGTGGCCAGAGACGGAGTCGAACCGCCGACACGGGGATTTTCAATCCCCTGCTCTACCAACTGAGCTATCCGGCCCATCAGCACGCGGAGCGTAACGAGGGGCCCGGCGACCGTCAACGGACCTCCCCCACCTCGGGGGCGCGATCGGTGACCGGACGGGTGACCCCGGCGGTCATCCCGGCGCAAGGCGGATCGTCACCGGCCCGCGCAGGCGAGCCTGGCACCCGAGCCGCTGCCCGGGGGCGTCGAGGAACGGGTCCTCCTCCGGCAGCCGCGGCGACAGGCCGTCCTCGCCGAGGACGACCTCGACCCGGCACGAGTTGCACGCGGCGAACCCGCCGCAGGCCGAGTCCATCGGGACGCCGGCCTCCTCGCACAGCTCGAGGAGCGACCGGCCGAGCGCGGCGACGAACGGGGCGAACCCTTCGACGGTGACCTGTGCGGACCCCTCCGTCAAACGTCGAAGCTCTCCCCGCAGCCGCAGGTGCGCTTCACGTTCGGGTTCTCGAGCTTGAACCCGGACTGCAGCTCGCCCTCGGCCCAGTCGAGCGCCGACCCGGCGAGGTACGGCAGGTGCATCGGGTGGACGAACACCTTCGCCCCGCCCTGCTCGAACACCAGATCGTCCTCGTCCGGCGTCTTCTCGAACTCGAGCAGGTACGTGTAGCCGGAGCACCCGCCGTCCTGGAGCCCCACGCGGAGGCCCGCCAGCTTCGGGTCGCGCTCGACGACCCGGTGGATCCGATCGACCGCGCGCTCGGTGAGCTTGACCATTCGCCCTCCATCGGCTCCCTAACCTCGCCGACGCCGATCGGATACGCAAAGGACCCGCCCTGGATCGACCCGCGTGCCGCGCTTGCTCCTCGTCGACGCGTACGACTCGTTCACCCACAACCTCGCGCAGGGGTTCGGGGCGCTCGGGGTGGACGTGTCGGTGGTCCGGTGCGACGCGATCGACGCCGCGGGGATCGCCGCCCGGGCGCCGGACCTCGTCGTGTTCGGGCCGGGCCCCGGCGAGCCGGACGACGCGGGCTGCGCGGTGCCGGCGATCCGCGCGCTGTGCGGCCGGATCCCGCTGCTCGGGGTGTGCCTCGGCCACCAGGCGCTCGCCCGCGCGTTCGGAGGGGCGATCGTCCGCCACCGCCCGGTCCACGGGCACGCCACCCCGGTCCGCCACGACGGGACGGGGCTGTTCGCTGGGGTGCCGCCCGCCGCCCCGATGGGCCGGTACCACTCGCTCGGGGTCGACCCGGCGTCGGTGCCGAGCTGCCTGCGGGTCACCGCCCGGAGCGACGACGGCGTGGTGATGGGGCTCGCCCACCGGACCGCGCCCGCGTGGGGGGTCCAGTTCCACCCCGAGTCGGTGCTGTCCGGCGTCGCGGGGGTCGCGGTGATGCGGGCGTTCGTCGCGGCGGGTGCGGCGGCGATCAGCCCCCGGCGCAGGTCGTTCCCGCCGGCGCCGGGACCAGGCTGAACGTCGACGTGAGATCGTCCGCTTCGCGCTGCTTGATCGCGAGGCGGAGCCACCAGGTCGACGCGCCGAGCTGGTCCTGGATCGGCCGGTACCGGATCGTCCCGGTGATCGCCCCGTCGGCGCCGAGGACCCCGTCCCATGCGAGGTCGGAGGTGTGCCGGACGTACACCTCCCCCGCCCCGGCGCGCGGGTGGGCGACCTGGACGGTGATCCCCGGGTGACCGTCGTGGTCGTCGTCGGCGTCCCCGATCGTCTCGGTCGCGGCGCTGACGAAGTGGGTCCCGTCGAACCGCACCGACCGGGTGACGACCGGGATCGCGGCCAACAGCGCGTCCGACCAGGTCATCTTCGCGCCCATCACCGGGTCGAACTCCATCGCGCACAGCCGCGCGGTCCACGTCGGCTCGCCCTCGGTCCAGTCGACCAGCCACCGGGCGCGCGACCGCGTGTCGACCCACCCGACCGGGACCGGCGGGCGGACCTCGGTGATCAGCTCCTCCTCGAGGATCCACGTCCCCGCCGCCGCGTTCGTCATCCACCAGATCATCACGACCGATCCTCCAGCGCCGCCGCCGCCGCCGCCCGGCCCGACAGCGCCGCCAACGGCAACCCACCGCCCGGGTGCGCCGAGCCGCTCGCCACGTACAACCCGCGGACGGCCCGGACCCGGTTCCCGGTCCGCCGGATCGCGGCGGTCGGTCCGTCGTGGGCGGTCCCGTACAGCGCCCCGGCGCTCCCCGGGAACCGCGCGGCGAGCTCGCGCGGAGTCCGCGACCACACGATCGGGTCGGTCGCGCCGCACAGCCCGAACGCCCGCATCCGGGCGAGCACCGCGCGCGACACCCGCTCCGGGTCGAGGGCCTCGCCCTGGTCGACCGGCGGCGCGTTGACCATCGCGAACAGCGGCTCGGCGTCGGGCCAGCTCGCGCGGCCGTGACAGATCCGCTGGGCGCACACGTACACCGTCGGGTCGGCCGGGGTCCGGTGGCGGTCGAACAGGTCGACGAACTCGTCGCCGTAGGTCTCGGGGAACACCACGGTGTGGGCCGCGCGATCGGCGATCGAGCCCCGGACGATCCCGGTCCAGCCGGACGTCGACGTCGGGGGCGCGGCGCGCGGCAGGTCGCACAGCGTGCCGAACAGGTGCGCCACCTCGGCGTTCGACACCACGATGTCGGCGGCGACGAACCCGCCGGCGGTGACCACCCCGGTGACCCGCCCGTCCGCGACGCCGATCCGCTCGACCGCGCAGTTCGTGTACAGCTCGACCCCGACCGCGGTGGCGGCCGCGACCAGCGCCCGCACGAGGCGCGCGATCCCGCCGAGCACCCCGAACCCGCCGAGGCCGAGCTCGACGTGGGCGATGCAGTTCAGGGTCGCCGGCGCGCGGCGCGGGTCCGACCCGGCGTAGGTCGCGTACCGCCGGAGGATGTCGCGCAGGTGCGGCTCGCGGACCCGGCCGTCGATCGCGCGGGCCATCGACCGGAGCGGGTCGATCGCCGCGAGGTCCCGGAGCGCCGACCACGACAGCATCGCGCCGACCGTCGGGGCGGGTCCCCGGACGAACCGCGGCCCGGCGACGTCCCAGATCCGGGCGGCGTACCGGAGGAACCCCTCGAGCTCGCGGCCGGCGTCGGCCCCGAGGCTGCGGTGGACCGAGGCGAGCGTGTCGTGCGCCGCGACCTGCAGGTCGACCGACGCGCCGTCCGGCCACAGGTACCGGAACGCGGGCGACGGGCGGACCAGCTCGAGCTCGGCGTCGAGCGAGGTGCCGGCGCGACGGAGCAGCGCGTCGAACACGTCCGGCAGGGTCAGCACGCTCGGCCCGGTGTCCGCCTCGACCCCGTCGATCACCACGGTCCCGGCCTTGCCGCCGACCGCGTCCGCCGCTTCGAGCAGCCGGGTCGACACACCGCGCGCGGCGAGC
>JBEBJW010000237.1:0-8045 GCA_040079715.1 Myxococcota bacterium
CCACCGACTTCCCGCTCCACCCCGCGCGGGCCGACCGATCCGCGTCCGCCGGCTCGACCAGCCGCCACGGGGGGCCGTCCGGGAACACGATCAGCACCGGCGACTCGCCGCGGACGTCGGGCATCGGCGGCTCGACGTACACCCCGGTCCGCTCGGTGACGGCCCCCGGTCCGCCCTCCGCCACCCGGACCGACACGGTCGGCGGGGCGTCGAGCCCGGTCTCGGGCGTGGCCGGCTGGACGTTCGCGAGGCGGATCAGCGCCGGGCGGGCCGCGCTCGTCAGCCCGACGTGGCCGTCGGCGATCGCGTCGAAGTCGAGCGGGACGAGCTTCGCGACGCTGGCCTTCGCCGCCGCCGGGTCGTCCGCGAGGGCGGTCGGGGCGAGGGTCAACGGCGAGCCGCCGAGCACCGCATCGCCGGTGAACAGCACGTCGTCCCACAGCCAGGCCACGCTCCCGTCGGTGTGACCGGGCACGTGGACCGCGCGGACCCGGATCCCGTCGAGCTCGAGCTCGCGATCGTCCGGCACGGGGATCAGCGCGCCGCCGACCGTCGGCGCCCCGATCGCGGCCGAGAACGCCCGGGCGAGCCACCCGCGCGGCTCGCGGTCGCCGCGGATCAGCGCCACGTCGGCCGGGTCGGCGTACACCGGGACGTCGCCGAGCGCCGCCAGGCCGCCGGTGTGATCGCCGTGGCCGTGGGTCGCGAGGATCCCGCGGATCGGCCGGCGGCCCACCTCGTGCAGCAGCGCCTTCGCGGCCGGATCGAGCCCCGCGTCGACCAGCACCACGCCGGTGGCCGACGGGATCACCCACGCGTACGACCCGGTGGTCTGGACCCCGACCAGGCCGTGCGGCCCGCGGATCCGCGGCCCCTGGTCCGGCGGGAGCTGCGCTTCGACGTACCCGACCGCCCCGAACGTCAACAGCAGCGGGACCAGGATCACCAGGCCCAGCGCCACCCCTACCCCGATCGCGATCGTCCGCGGCCACGACATCGGCGACACGTACCCCGGGCGCGGCCCCGCGGCTGGTCAGATCGCCCGACGCACCGCCCGGACCCGGTCGACGTCGACGCCGGCCCGCCAGTCGCCGCCGATCTTCAGCCACGACCCGACGATCAGCGCCTGAGCGACGGCCGCCAGGGCGCCCGCGTCGTCGGGGGTGACCCCGGAGCCGACGGCCACCGGCAGCCCGGCCTCGCGGGCGGCGAGGACGTGGGCGGGATCGGTCGGCGCGCCGGTCGCGGTCCCGGTCACCACCAGCAGGTCCGCGCCGCAGAACGCGGTGCCGCGGGCGACGTCGGCGAGGGACAGGTCGGCGGTGGCCGCGTGGGCGGCGTGCTTCTTGCGGATGTCGGCCCAGATCGCGACCCCGGCCGGGACCCCGCCGGCGCCGAGGGTCGCCCGATCCCGGAGGAGCGGACCGGCGCACGCGTCGAGCCAGCCCTCGTCGGCGACGTGCCCGTACGCGAACGCCTCGACCCGGACGAACTTCGCCCCAGCGGCGACCGCGATCCCGAGCGCCTCCCGGTTCGCCGCGGCCAGCACCTGGACCCCGACCGGCGCCCCGCGCAGCGCGACCCGCTCGGTCGCGAGCGCCATCGCCGCCACCGTCCACGGCGGGACGGCCCCGCGCAGATACGGCACGTCGCCCATGTTCTCGACGATCAGCGCGTCGCACCCGCCGTCGAGCAGCGCGTCCGCGTCGCGCTCGGCCGCGTCGAGCACCGCCCCGAGGTCCCCCTGCCACCCCGGGCTGCCGGGGAGCGGCCGGAGGTGGACCATCCCGACCAGCGCGCACCGCCCCGTCGGGACCCACCCCGGCGCCGCGCCGGAGGTGGTCGGCGCGGTCACGGCATCGCCCGGGCGATCGCGGTCGCGAGCGTCATCGTGGTGAGCTGGGGGTTCACCCCGAGCGACGTGGGGAAGATCGAGCTGTCCGCCAGGTACAACCCGCGGATCGCGTGGGTCTCCCCCGTCGGGCCGACCACGCTGGTCGCCGGGTCCACGCCCATCCGGCAGCTCGCCATCGGGTGGCTCGCGTACAGCGCGTAGTCGTGGATCGTGGTCGGGGCGATCGCGGCGGCGAAGCTGTCCACGTCGTCGTGCTCGCCGAGGCCGTGGACCGGGCCGAACACGGTCTTCGCCCCCCCGGCGAGCAGGACCCGGGCCGTCTCGACCATCCCGGCCTTGATCCGCTCCACGTCGTGCGGGTCGAACGAGTACGACAGCTTCGCCCGCCCGTCGCGTTGGGCGCCGACCGTGCCGCTCCCCTTGTCGGAGATCATCACCACGCAGCCGCAGATGTACGGCAGCGTCTTCAGCGCGGCCTTGGCCTCGATCCCGACCTTGCCCATCACCAGCAGCAGGGTGCCGGGCGGGGCGGTCAGGGTGTGCGGCAGGACGCCGGGCAGGTCCGGGTGCTCGAACCACGCGCCCTGGGTGGCGCCGGACCACATCTCGACCCGGTGCTCGCACCGCCCGAGGACCGCGTTGCCGGGGTGGACGTGCAGCCCCTGGCCGACCGCCGGCCCGAGCCGGTCCGCGAGGCCCGCGTGGTGGAGCAGCCGCGGGGTGCCGACGCCGCCGGCGCACACGACCACCCGGTCCGCCTCGACCGTGATCCGGCCTTCGTCGGCGCCGGTGTCCGGGTGGCGGACGATCCCGGACACCGCGGTCGCCCGGTCGCCGGTCAGCCCGATCCGGTCGACCTTCACGTCCGCCTGGACGATCGCGCCGGCGGCGAGCGCGAGCGGGATCAGGTTCTGGTCGACGCTCGCCTTGCCGCCGGACGGGCACCCGTAGTTGCACGCCCCGCACCCGACGCACCGGGGCGTGTTCCGTCGGAGCAGGCCGCCCGGCAGCCCGAGCGCCGCGGCCCCCCGGGCGACGATCCGGTTGTTCTCGCCGGCGACCGCGTCCGGGGTCTCGCCGACCTCGATCAGCGCCTCGATCTCCTCGAACACCGGCCGGAGCCGGTCCGGGGCGTACCGGTCGTCGCCGCCGAGCAGCGGGGTCCACGACGACAGGACCGCGTCCGGCGTGCGCCAGCAGATCGCGGAGTTCACCAGGGTGCCGCCGCCGACCCCGCGCCCGGCGGCGATCGGCATCATCGCGTCGCGGGACTGGGCGATCATCGCCCCGCCCTCCTGCATGTGGTACCGGTTCACGTGCAGCAGGTTCGGCCGGAAGTTCGACTTCGCCGGGCCTTCTTCGAGGAACACCACCCGCAGGCCGCGCTCCGCCAGGACCCGCCCGAGCGCCGCGCCGCCCGGTCCGGTGCCGATCACCGCCACGTCGCACTGGAGCCGGGTCTCGCCCCGGGCCGCGGTGTGGTCGCGGATCACGGGCCGAACCCGCACCGGGTCCACGGCCGGATCATCGCCACCAGGGTCGGGTGCATCGTGTACGCCTCGGCCACCAGCACCAGCACCGCGAGGATCGCGTTGCGGAGCAGCCACTGGTCGGCGTGGAGCCACCCGCGCAGGGTCTCGGTCCGCGCGTCGAGCGACAGGTGGCGGAACCGCGACCCGTGGGTGAGCACCGGCAGGTCGTCGAGGGCCTGGAGCAGCAGCCGGAGCTCGCGGGCGGGCGCGTCGTCCATCGCCGACACCACCCCGTCGAGGAACCCGCCGACGTTCGCCTCGGACCCGGACAGCGCCGGCTCGCCCCCGGGCGGCATCCACGCCTCGGCCACCGCCTGGACGAACGCGTACTCGTCCTCGGCGAGCCCGGTCAGCCCCTCGCCGATCGGGCGATCCCACCACGACCAGCCGACGGCGCCCGCCCCGAGCGCGCCGGCGACCGGGACGGCGGCGGCGGCGGCGACGAGCTGGCGGCGGGTGATGCGCACGCGAGAGTCTACTCCGGCGCGGCGTCGATGTCCGGCGCCGCGGCCGGCGGCTCGGGCGGCGGCTCCCGCGGAGGGGCAGGCGCGATCCACCCGTCGGCGACCAGCGCGGCGAGGGCCTTCGGCGGACCGAACACCGCCGCGCCGTCGACGTCGATCATGAACCGGCCGGGGTCGCCCCGCTCGACGAGCGCGGCGTTGACCAGGCCGACCATCGCGGTCAGGCCAGGGCGAGAGCCAGGGTCGTCGCCGGCGAGGGCCCGGAGGCGGTGGCCGTGGTCGTAGGCGAAGAAGGTCAGCTCCGGCGTCCGCCCGGGGATCACCGGCGCGTCGATCGCCGGCTCGAGCTGGTCGAACTCGAGGTCCGTGAGGCCGGCCACCGCGGCGAGCTCGTACCCGACCGGATCGTACACCGGCGGCCACCGGAACGACTCCTGCCGGGGCACCGCGCGCCCGGCGGCGATCAGCAGCTCGGACGCCGTGACCGCGTCGGACAGGGCCGGGACCGTGACCCCGTCGATCCCGGCGGCGGCGAGCGCGGCGAGCGCCCCGTCCCGGTCGGTCGCGAGGGCGGTCCGCAGGTCGCGGAGCGTGGGATCGTCCGTCTCGTCGAGCAACGCCGCGGTCCGACGTCGGTCGAACCGGGCGAGCGACCGGGCGCACCCGCGGGCGGACGGGCCAGCGCCGGTCGCGCACGCGGCGACCGCCGCCGACACCGCGGACCGGTGGTTCGGGTACCGCACGAACAGCCGGTCGACGTCTGCCCCGCCGGCGAGCGCCTCCGGCAGGTACTCGATCGGCGAGATCCGCTTCCGCTCGCACCGCTCGTCGTCGATCCGGCGGCACACGTCGGCGAACCGGACCACCGCGGCGTCGGTCGTCCGGCCCCACAGGCTCAGCGCCGCCTCGTCCCGCCAGGCCGGCGGCAGCTCGCGGTGGAGCGCCAGCAGCTCGCGCTCCGCCTCCGGGCCGTCGATCGCCGCCAGCGCGGCCAGCGCCAGATCCATCGGGACCTGGCCCTCGGCCGCGATCCGCCCGAGGCGCGGATCCCACGGGCCGTCGTGCTCGAGCGCGTACTGGACCGCGAGCTCCGCCGGGGCCTGCGCGACCACGAACGCCCCGATCGCGGCGTCGTCGCGGTCGAGCAGCGCCCGCCACAGCCCCTCGACCCCCGGCCCGGCGTCGTCGCGCTCGAGCGCCGACCGGACCCACGCGAGCCACTCGCCGACCCGCGGCCCGGCGTCGCACGCGCCGTACACGAGGTCTGCGGCCACCTCCGGCGGGAGGGCGAGCAGCGCGTCGCGGGCCGAGCCCTCCGAGCCGCCCGAGCCCCCCGGGGCTGTCGACGCGGGCCCGTCGACGCACAGCAGGTGCTGCGCCTTGCCGCTCGGCATCCCCTGGCCGAGCGGGGCCTGGAACGACGGCGGGGCGGCGATCGGCGCCCGGACGGTCGGGACGGTGACCACCACGTCCTCCGGCGACACCGATGGGCCGCCCGCGCAGCCGAGCCAGCCCAGCCCCCCGAGCCCGATCACCCCGATCACGCGAGCTTGCGCTCGAGCGCGGCCCGGACATCCTGCGGGTCCGTCCGACCGCCGGTGCGCTGCATCACCTGACCGACGAAGAACCCGAGCAGGCCGGTGCGACCGCCGCGGTACGCCTCGACCCGGTCCGGGAACGCCGCCAGGACCTCGTCGACGACGGCCGCGACCGCCGCCGGGTCCGTCATCGGGGCGAGGCCGCGCTCGGCGACGATCGCCGCCGGATCGCCGCCCGACACCGCCAGGATCCCGAGGACCTGCTTGCCGACCGCCTGGGTGATCCGCCCGCCGTCGACCAGCCCGACCAGCGCGCCGAGCGCGTCGCCGCCGAACGGGAGCGCAGCGAGCCCGCCCCGCTCGCGGGCGACCCGGACGAGCTCGGTCACGACCCACGAGCCGACCACCGCCGGCGACGGGTGGACCGCGAGGGCCGCGTCGTACCACGCCCGGAGGGCCGCGTCGGCCTCGAGCACGCTCGCCTCGTCCTCGGACAGCCCGGCCGCGACCAGCGCCCGGCCCGCGTCGCCGAGGGTCCGGACCGTCGGCTTCTGCGAGCCCTGGCGACCGACCGCGGGCTGCGCCGGGCGATCGATCCGCTCGGTCACCGCGTCTTCGTTCGCCGCCTGCGCCTTGGCCCAGCTGTCCTTGAGCGCCACGGTCCGGTTCAGCACCGGCGCGCCGGGGACGCTGGTCTCGGGCTCGGCGTAGAAGTAGCCGATCCGCTCGAGCTGGACGTGCGAGCCCGGCGCCACCTCGCGGAGCGCCGGCTCCCCGAGCGCCTCGACCACGGTCAGCGACGACGGGCTCAGGTCCTCGTGGAAGTCGCGGTCCTTGCCCGGCTCGATCGCCGCGAACAGCGGATCGTACAGCCGGACCTCGACCGGGACCGCGTGGGCCTTCGACACCCAGTGGATCGTCGCCCAGACCTTCGTGTCCGCCGGGTTCTTGCCGCGGCTGTCCTCGACCAGCGCGCACCGGACGGTGGTGACCCGCCCGGCGGCGTCGGTCTCGTGCCCGGTGGAGGTCACGACCCACCCGTGCCGCAGCCGGACCGCGCGGCCGGGGGCGAGCCGCTTGAACCCGGGGATCGGCTGGACCGCGAAGTCGTCCCGCTCGATCGCCAGCGTCCCGGTGAACGGGACCGGCCGCGAGCCGGTGTTCGGGACGTCGTGCGGCCAGTACGGCGCGTCGAGCCACTCGACGCGGTCCTCGGGCCACCCGTCGATCACGAGGGTGATCGGGTCCATCACCGCGAGCAGCCGGGGCGACTTGTCGTTCAGGTCGTCGCGGATCGCGTTGTCGAGCAGCGTCGGCTCGATGATCGACGCCGCCTTCGCCACCCCGACCCGCTCGACGAACGCGCGGATCGCCGCCGGGGTCACGCCGCGGCGGCGCATCCCGGCGAGGGTCGGCATCCGGGGGTCGTCCCACCCGGACACGATCTTCTCCTGGACCAACGCCAGCAGATTCCGCTTGCTCATCATCGTGTACGCGATGTTCAGCCGGGCGAACTCGTACTGGTGGGGCCGCGACGGCACCGGCAGGTGGTCGAGGAACCAGTCGTACAGCTCGCGGTTCACGTCGAACTCGAGCGAGCACAGCGAGTGGGTGATCCCCTCGATCGCGTCGGACTGGCCGTGGGCCCAGTCGTACAGCGGGTAGACGTGCCACTTGTCGCCGGTGCGGTGGTGCGGCACGTTGCGGATCCGGTACATCAGCGGATCGCGCAGCTTCATGTTCGGGTGACCCATGTCGATCTTCGCCCGGAGCACCATCGCGCCGTCCGGGAACGTGCCGGCGGCCATCTGGTCGAACTTCGCGAGCGACTCGGCGACGGGGCGCTCCCGCCACGGGCTCGGCACGCCGGGGCTGTCGACCGTGCCGCGGTTGGTGCGGATCTGGTCCTCGGTCTGCTCGTCGACGTAGGCGAGGCCGTCGCGGATCAGCAGCTTCGCCCAGTCGAACAGCTGGTCGAAGTAGTCGGACGCGTGGTAGAAGTGCTCGCCCCAGTCGAACCCGAGCCACCGCAGGTCGCGCTGGATCCCCACGACGTACTCGTCGCTCTCCTTCTGCGGGTTCGTGTCGTCCATCCGCAGATGGCACCGGCCGCCGAACTCGAGCGGCAGTCCGAAGTCGACGCAGATCGCCTTCGCGTGGCCGATGTGGAGGTACCCGTTCGGCTCGGGCGGGAACCGGGTGACGACTTGCTGGTGCCGGCCGCTCCGCAGGTCGTCTTCCACGATCTGACGGATGAAGTTCGTCGGCGGCGGCACGGAGTCGGACACGGACCCTCCTGTCGGGGGGAGTAAGCCCCCGCGCGCGGCCGCGTCAAGGACGGCGCCGCTCGCCCGCGCCGAGGACCGCCGTAGCACTCAGTCCGGTTCCGCCGGCGCAGGCGCGAGGTCGGGGTACCGGACCGGCTGGGCGGGCGCGAGCCTCCACCCGCCGCCCGAGCGCTCGATCAGGTCGGCGAGCCCGGCGCGTCGGAGGGCCGACAGCGCGACCCGGACCCGGTTCGCCGCGGCGGCCGGGACGATCCGCTCGCCGGGCCAGCCAGCGGCCGCGAGCCCGTCGGCGTCGATCGGCTGGCCGGGGGCCGCGGCGCGGTGGCGGGCCAGCTCGGCCAGGATCCGCGCGTTCGCCGCGTGGCGCC
>JBEBJW010000238.1:0-8037 GCA_040079715.1 Myxococcota bacterium
TGTATAAGAGACAGGATCGCACCCGGGTGACGTCCCGGTCAGGTGGAAGTCCGGCTGGACCCCCGCGTCCGCGATGTCGACCAGCACCGAGCGGCCGTCCGCCTCGACCCACGCTTGCTGGTCGGCCAGGATCTCGGCCGACCACCTGGGATCCGCCGGATCGACCCGGGTCCCGATCACCACGATCAGGAGCTCCTCGCCCCACGCCTCGCGGAACCGGTCGGTCACCGCCTCGAGCCGCTCGGGGTACGCCCGCACCGTCGCGGGCGACCCGGCGTCGGCCTCGCCCTGCATCCAGATCAGGACCTCCGGCGCGACCCTGGCTACCGCAGCCTCGGCGATCAGCGCGTCCGCTTCGGTGTCGAGCCACTGCGCGATCGCCGACCCGGGCTCGCCGTGCTTCACGAGCGAGGACGTGACGCCGTGGGCCGCGAGCTCCTGGAGGAACGCCGCCTCGGGCCCGTGGTGGACGCCGTTCACGCCCGCCCCCGCCCCGAACGCGTCGCGGGGCTCCCCGTGGTCGAACCACCGCGACCCGGGCGGCACCGGGAACCCGGGCAGGCCGTTTCGGTACCCCTCGAGGTTGCTCTGGCCCGCCGCCGCCACCTCGAGGTGCCGAAGCGCGAGGGGTTCCGTCTCCGGAGCCCCGTGGACCGGCGGGAGGTCCGCCGGGACGGGGCCGGGCTCCGGGTGGCGACACGCGACGAGGACCAGCGCCGACAGCATGTCTCCGGTATAGTCCGGCGGGCGCCGAATCGCGCGCGCGGCGACGAGTCCACGTTCCCTGCGCCCCGGTTCGCGCTAAGCTCCCCGCCGTGGCCGACGACGTCATCATCCGGCCGGGCGGGAGGCTCGGGCCCTACACGATCGGGGAGGAGCTCGGGACGGGCGCCACCGCCACCGTGTTCGTCGCCGGCGACGGCTCCGGCCACCCGTACGCGGTCAAGGTCCGGCGGCGCGGCCAACCCGAGCTCGACCGCCGGTTCCTCCGCGAGTTCGAGTCGATGCGCCTGCTGCGCGTCCACGGGGTGGTCCCGGTCCACGAGGCCGGGATCGAGGACCACCTGCTGTGGTTCAGCATGGATCGGGTGTTCGGCCACCCGTTCCACACGCCGGTGTACGCGCTCGATCGGCTCGACGCCCGGGTCCGCGCGACGATCGAGCTCGGGCGCAAGCTGTGCACCGTGCTCGCGTCGCTGCACGAGGCCGGGTTCGTCCACCGCGACATCAAGCCCACCAACGTGCTCGTCGACGACGCCACCGACGTCCACGTGCTCGACTTCGGGATCGGCCGGTACTTCGGCGACCAGGACACCCTGTCCGAGGCGGGCGAGGTCCTCGGGACGGTCCCCTACATGGCGCCCGAGCAGCTCGCCGGCCTGCCGACGACCGAGAAGGTCGACCTGTTCGCCACCGGGCTGATGCTCCACGAGGCGATCGCCGGGCCGCGGGTCCGACCGCTCACCACCGTCGGGTGGATCCCGAAGATCTGCCTCGAGCGCCTGCCGTCGCTGGCTGCGGTGCACCGGGAGGTCCCGCGCGGGCTGTCCCACCTGATCGACGCGCTGCTGGCGGTCGATCCCCGGGATCGGCCCACCGCCCGCGAGGCGTCGATCGAGCTCCAGCGGGTGGCGAGCGGGATCCCGAGCGCCGAGTGGCCGTCGGCGCCGTTCGTCGACCCGGGCGACTGGTGGACCCCGCTCGAGGGGTGCATCGGCCACACGCCCCACCCGCCGATCTGGGTGGTCGAGGGGCCGAGCGGCAGCGGCCGATCGCGGCTCGCCGAGCAGCTCCACCGGTCGGCGCTGCTCCAGGGCACCTGGACCCTCCACCTCCGGTGCCGGATCGGGCGGATCGGCGGGCCGTTCCTCGAGCTGCTCGAGACGTTCCTCGCCCAGTTCGACGACGAGTCGCTGCTCACCGTGATCGGCGACGCGGGGGTCGCGCTGCGCCAGATGTGGCCGCACCTGCCGCTGCCGATGCCGCGCACCGGCAACGATCCCTCCACCACCGGCAAGATCGGGCGGGCGCTGGTCCAGCTGGTCGAGCGGGCGGCCCGCCAGCGGTCGCTGCTGCTCGTGGTGCACGATCTCGAGCAGGTCGACCCGTTCACCGCCCGGCTGCTGCCGATGCTCGCGCCGATCTGCGGCGACGATCTCGGGATCCTGCTCGTGCACGAGAGCCGGTGGGCGACCGCGGCGTCCCGGGATCTGGTGACGGTGCTCCACCGCGACCACCGGGCCGGCGTGTTGACCGTCCCGCGGTACGCGAAGGCCGCGGCAGACGAGCTCGCCGCGACGCTGTGCGCGCACCACCCGCCCACCTTCGACCGCCCGACCCAGCCGAGCGTGGTGGTCGAGACGTCGTGGCGGGCGCTCGCCCAATGGCGCGAAGAGGTGTTCCCCCCGGCGGACGCGTCGCTGTGGCCGGTCGCGGTCTGTCCGGACACGCCGCTGCCGCCTGCGGTGTACGCCGAGCTGATCGGCCCCGCCGCCGAAGACGCCCCGTGGATCGCGACCTGGGAGGACGGGATCGGCCTCGCCGGCCCGTCGGCCGAATTGATCGCCCGCCCGCGGCTCACTCAGCTCAAGCGCGGCGCCGAGGCGCTGGCGACCGCGTGGGAGCAGGCCACCGCCGACGAGGGGCGGATGGGCGACCTCGCGACGATGTGGCTGCTCGCCGGCGACGAGGCGCGCGCCACCGCCCCGGCGGTCCGGGCGGCGATCCGGGCCGAGCAGTTCGAGCTGTACCCCGAGGCGCGCCAGTGGCTGCTGCTGCTCGACACGCTCCCGACGCCCGCCCGGCGCGAACCGGGCGACGAGTTCGAGCTCGCGGTCGTCCGGGCGCGGGTGGCGCTGCACACCGACGCGCTCACCGTACGCCCCACCCTGGTGGACGCGGCCGAGGTCCACGCCCGGACCCCCGACCAGGACCACCGGATCCGGCTGCTGCGGGCCGAGTACGGGCTTCGGCTCGGCGAGGCGCGCGCGGCGCTGGTCGCGGCCCTCCGGGTCGGGTCGAGCGCGTCCGGGGCGCCGGTCGGGCTGCAGGTCCAGGCCCTGTTGCTCGCGTTCCGGGGCCGAATCGTGCTCCGGCAGCTCGCCGAGGCCGCGCTCGACCTCGACCGGGCCGAGGCGCTGCTCGCCGATCACGCCGAGGCCGCGAAGCCGCTCGGTCCGATCCTGGCGGTCCGGGCGAGCAACGCCCGCGCCGAGCTCGCCCTGCTCGAGCAGGATCTGCTGTGGTGTCGGGCGCTGTGCCAACAGAACGTCCGCCAGGCGAGCCAACACCGGTACGTCCGCGGGATCGCCGAGGCCGCCCACCGGCTCGGGCAGGTCCTCCGGATGCTCGGACGTCGGCGGGAGGCCGAGCACCAGATCCGGTCGGCGCGGGAGGCGGTGGCCGAGACCGGCGACGCGGTCCTCGACGCCGAGACCGGGCTCGCCCTCGCCACCCTGCTGGTCGAGCGGGGCGAGCTCCTGCCCGCGCGCCACCTCCTCGACGAGACGATCCGCCGGATCCGCGGGCTGTCGATGGATCACCTCCTCCCGTCCGCGATGCGGGTCGCGCTCCAGATCGCGACCCTGTCGGGGGAGCCAGCGGACGCGACGGTGGCGATCGCCGGGATCGAGGAGGTCGGAGGCTCGGATCCGGAGACGCCGGCCGCCCTGGTCCATTGGTTCCGGACCCGCGGCGACGTCGACCGGGCGCTCGCGGTGCCCGGCCCGAGCGCGGATCCACGGGCGGAGGGGCCGGGCGATCGGGCGTTCGGGTACGTGGTGTGGCGGATCGAGCGCGCGCGGGCCGCGATCGCGAGCGGGCGACCGGAGGTGGGCAAGGCCGACCTCGACGTGGCGATCGACCGGGCGACCGAGCTCGGGTTCGTCGAGCTCCAGACCTACGCCCTGCTGGTGCTCGGGGTGGTGTCGGAGGTCGACGACGAGACGTGGACCGAGCTGCAGCGCCGCGCGACCCGATCGATGTACACCGAGGTGTTCCTCGGCGCGCTCGAGATGGACGCCCGGCGGCTCGAGCAGACCGACCCGAAGACCGCCCGCACCCGGTGGCGGACCCTCCAGGCCCGGGCCCGCGAGCTCGGGTACCGCCCCGGGGTCCAGGAGGCCGACGGGTGGCTCCAGCGGGACGAGTCCGCCGGCGCGGGCGGGGACCCGTGAGCCGGCCGCCGTCCGGGTCGATCGTCGCCGGCACCCGGGCCGACACCCGGTGGACCCGGCTCGTGCACCGGTCGCCGGCGTGGCTCGGGCTGCTCGTGGTGGCGGTGATCGCGATCGCGTCGACGCTCCGCCCGACCGCGCCCGGCCTGCAGGACCTGTCCGGGCTGTGGGACGCCCGGGTCGGCAGCGCTGCGACGGCGCCGATCGAGCTGCCCGGCCTGTTCCGCAACGCCGGGCTGCCGTCCGAGTCGCGGGTGCTCGCGACCCGGGAGGTCGTGTCCGGGTCCGAGCCCCTCGCGCTGCTGGTCGACCGGCCGCAGTACGCGGTGACCGCGACCTGGGACGGCACGCCGATCGGCAGCGCGGGCGATCCCGCCGCCGAGGGTCGCGACGCGCGGACGTCCCGGGCGCTGTTCGTGGTCCTGCCGACGGCGCCGCCCGGGAGTCGGCACCGGCTGGGGCTCGATCTGCGCGGCGACTACGGCAAGGGCGGCGTGCTCGGGCGGATCCTCGTCGGTCCGGTCGCGCAGGTCCACGCCGCGGCGCGGTCGACCGAGGTCCAGCGGCTCGCGTTCTCGCTCGGGCTGTCGCTGCTGGCGGCGCTGCCGCTGGTGGTGGCGACCCGCGGGCCGCGGCGGCCGGCGTACGTGTCGTTCGGGCTGTTCGCGTCGTCGGTGGCGATCCAGTCCGGCGCCCAGTCGTCGTTGGCGTACGATCTGCTCCCGGACGCGCTGGCAGTGACCCGGCTGCTCCGGACGGTGACGCCCCTGGTCAGCCCGCTCGGGGTGTCGTTCGTCGCCCTGTTCGTCCACGGGCGGCTCCTCCGGCCGGACCTCGTGGTGTGGGGGGCGGCGGCGGTGCTGGCGGCGCTCGGCCTCGTCGCCCCGCCGTCGTGGCTGTACGGGCTCGAGGTCGCCGGCGAGCTGCTGGTGGTCGCCGCGGCGATCCGGTACGCCCAGCACGCGGTCACGGGCCTCCGGGCGCGGATCCCCGGCACCGCGATGCTGTTGGCGGCGGTGGCGCCGGTCACCTGGGCGATCGTCAGCGAGATCACCCTGACCCACGGGCTGCGGGCGGGCGGATCGCAGATGATGCTGGCCGGTCTGCTGTTCATGACGGCGCTCGGGGCCGCGCTGGTCCTGCGCGACGCCGAGGTGAGCGAGCAGCACGAGCGGCTCGTCCGCGGCAGCCTCGACGCGATGGTCACCGTCGACCCGTCCGGTCGGATCCGCGACGCGAACCCGGCGGCGCACCGGCTGCTCGGCCCGCTGTTCGGCGGCGCGGCGTTCCTCCGGTACGTCAGCCCTCCGGAGCGGCCGCTGGTGCGGGCCCACCTGCTGCGGGCGGTCCAGCGCGCCGACCGGACCGAGTTCCGGACCACCGAGCGGCGGGTGCTCGAGTCGCTCGCGACCCCGCTCGGACCCGAGCTGATGATCCTGACGCTGCGCGACATCACCATCCGGCGGGAGCTCGACCAGGGGCTGCTCCAGACCGCGCGGATGGAGACGATGGGCCTGCTGCTCGGCGGGATCGCCCACGACTTCAACAACATGCTGTCGACCCTGATCGCGCACCTCGGGCTGCTCCGGACCCAGGTGTCGGACCCGGCGACCCGCGAGCGCCTCGATCGGATGGAGTCGGCGGTCGACCGGGCGAGCGAGCGGACCCGAAGGCTGCTGACCGTCGCCCGCGGCACCGGCAGCGACCTCGGTCCCGTCGACCTGAACGCGGTGGTCGCCGGCGCGACCGAGCTGGTCGAGCCGACCCTGCCCCCCGGCGTCGAGCTCGAGGTGTCGCTGCTGCCGAACCTCCAGCCGGTGCTCGGCGCGGCGGGCGACCTCGAGCAGGTGATCGTGAACCTGCTGATGAACGCGCGGGACGCGGTCGGCGATCGAGGCCACCTGCGGGTCGCCGCCCGGTCGTTCCACGGGGACCACGGTCGCGGGATCGTGCTACTGGTCGAAGACGACGGCCCGGGCATCCCCGACGATCGCAAGAACGAAGTGTTTCAGCCGTTCATCACCACCAAGCCGCGCGGGACGGGGCTCGGGCTCGCGGTCGCGCGCCAGATCCTCCGCGATCACCACGGCCGGATCTGGGTCGAGGACCGTCCGGGCGGCGGGACGCGGTTCCTGGTCGCGCTCCGGCACGCCGACGCGGTCGACGAGGCGCCGACGCCGCTGCCGAAGGGCCGGAGCATCCTGCTGGTCGAGGACGAGCAGGTCCTGCTCGAGGACTACGGCCGGGCGCTGCTCGACGCCGGGTACACCGTCGCGCCGTTCGCGACCGGCTCCGACGCCGCGCTGTGGCTGTCGACCCACAAGCCGGACGTCCTCGTGACCGACGTGGTGATGCCCGGGTTCAACGGGCTCGAGCTCGCCCGGATCTGCCTCGAGCTGTACCCGGAGACGCCGGTGCTGTTCGTGAGCGCGTTCGTGCCGCACGAGAACCTGCGGGTGCTGCCCGAGGGCACCTGGCACGCGCTCCACAAGCCGGTCCGCGCGGCGCGCCTCGTCGCGACGGTCGGGCGGATCCGCCGGCGGGCCGAGCGGCGCTCCGCCGGCGACGACGAGATCACCTGGGTGACGTACCTGTTCCCGGATCTGACCGATCTGACGGCCGTGCTGCTCGGGTTCGACGAGCCGTGACCGGCCCCCTCGTGATCGGCGACCTCCACGGGTGCAGCGACGAGCTCGCCGCGCTGCTCGATCGCGCCGGACCGGCCACCGGAGCCGACGTGGTGCTGGTCGGCGACCTGTTCACCCGGGGCCCGGACCCGGTCGGGGTGTGGCGGCAGGTCCGCGACGGGGGGCTCCGGTCGGTGCTCGGGAACCACGACGACCGGCTGCTGCGGTTCCTCGACGGGGCCCGCCAGAGCGACACCCACGCCCGGGACGTCGTCGCGGCGCTCGACGCCGAGGACCGGACCTGGCGCCGATGGCTCCGCGAGCGGCCGCTGTTCCTCCCGCTCGGCGACTGGCTCGTGGTCCACGCCTGCCTGCACGTGTCCGGGTCGCGGGCGGCCACGACCCGCGAGATGGCGACGAAGTTCCGCCGGTGGCCGGACAACCGGGACGGCCAGCCGTTCTGGTGGAGCGTGTACCACGGGCCGCAGCGGGTGGTGTTCGGTCACGACGCGGCGCGCGGGCACGTCCGGATCGAGCGGAACGGCGAGCCGTGGGTGGTCGGGATCGACACGGGCTGCGTGTACGGCCAGCAGTTGACCGGGTGGTATCCGGAGGAGGACCGCCTGGTGCAGGTCCCCGCCCGACGGGCGTACGCGAAGCTCCACAAGCCCTGAACGGCATACGACCCTCCGAGGAGGTCGGTGTGGCTCAGCCCAGTGGTTCCATCGCGGCGGGGCCCCACCCAGGACCCCTGCGGTCGACGCCTTCCAGGGTCGACAATCCGCCGCACGCCGATCGCGAGGTCGACGTCGAGGTCGAGGTCGAGGTCGACGGGATGCGGTGCGGTTTGCTGGCTCGGTGGCGGACGACGGGCCGCGACCCGGAGCTCCGCGCCAGCGGCTCGACCGGTGGATCGACGGGATGCGGTGCGGTGGCTCGCTCGGTGGCGGACGACGGTACGCCACCCGGAGCTCCGCGCCGGCGGCTCGACCTGTGGATCCCCAGCCCAGCCTCGGGTCGAGCGCGCCGCCGACCCGCGCCGCGAGCTCGGTGCAACGCCCAGGAGTCGATCCCGGACCCCGTGGGCCCCCGATGCGGGGGCGAGGGGGAACCGGCCGAGGATGGTCGAGCTTCGACGCTGTCGACCATGAGGTCCGGGTCCGTGCGCGGGTGGCTCCGGCGGCTCGTCCGGGTCGGGGTCGGCGTCGGCGCGGCCGCTTCGCTCGGGGGCTGCC
>JBEBJW010000239.1:0-8017 GCA_040079715.1 Myxococcota bacterium
GTTCCCGAGGGTGTGGTCCGCCCACCCCCGCCCGGCTGCGCCGTACAGCGCCCGGAGCGCGTCGACGTACTGGCCGCGGGCGAGGGCCAGCACCCCGCGCTCGCCGTCGAGCCGGCACCGGAGCGCGCGGTTGTCCCAGTCGTCGTCGATCACCGGGAACGCCGCGGACGCCTCGGCGTACGACGCGGCGGCGGCGTCGAGGTCCCCGCTCCGGAGCGCGAGCGTCGCCCGGACCCACGCCGCGAGCGGGGTGGTCGACCCCGCCGTGCCTGCACCGAGCGCCCGGGCCGCCAGATCGTACTGGCCGGCGTCGTACGCGACCGCGGCCAGGCGATCGCCGTCCGGGAGCCGGTCGATCCCGCGCGCCTCGACCGCGGCCAACAGGCGGGCGGCGCCGACCCCGGTGGCGGCGAGCTCGGCCCGGCGGGTCCAGGCGTAGGTCACGAGCACCCGGGCGGTCAGCGGGTCGTCGAGTGCCGCCGCCAGCCGCTGATCGTCGGCGGTGATCCACCGGGCGACGAACAACAGCGACAGCGCGCCGCTCCACGAGCCGTACCCGGCCTGGGCGGCGTACCGGGCGACGGCACCGGGGACGTCGCCGTCGTCGAGGTGGTGCCGGGCCTCCTCCCCGAAGCTCGCGACCGCGAGGCCGAGCGGATCCGGCGCCCCGCCCGCGACCAGCGTCCGGACCTCGTCGTACGACCGGGCGGCCTCCTCCGGCCACTGGTACCGGGCGGCGCTGTACGCGGCCCACGCGCCCCGCCGCTGCCGCTCGGCCGGCGGGAGGGCCCGGACCCGCGCGAACCGGTCCAGCGCCGCGTCGAGGTCTCCGAGGGCCTGGGCGACGGCACCGGCGGTGTACCACCGGAGCTCGTCCGGCAGATCCCGCCCGAGCGCCTCGGCCTCCGCGAGGGTCGACGCGGACCGCATCGCCTGCACCGCGCCGAGCTCGGTGAACGACAGCCCCTCCCACTCGGCCTCGGCCGCGGTCCGGCCGTCCTGCGGGACGAACGCGGTCCCCGGCGCCGGCGGGACAACCGTCTGCACTGCGTCGGCGAACGTGCCGTCCGGGACGGCGAGCAGCGCGGCCGCCCGATCGTCGAGCAGCCGGTCGGCGAACCCGGGGCCGCACGCCCGGGCGAGGCTGGAGAGCACCCACGCGAGGAACACGGCTTCACTCCAGGTATCGAGCCACGTAGTCCACGCCGAGCCCGGCGAGCAACGGTGCGCGCTCGGCCCGGATCGCGGCGGTCCACGGGCCCACGTCGACCAGATCGATCGTGCCCCGGTGCGCGTCCGCGACCCGATCCGCCAGCGCCGCTGCGGCCGGGGCCCACACCGCGAACGGCGCGCGGCTGTACGCGCCGGTGATCCACAGGGCGTGGTCCGCGGCCCGCCCGGCTGGATCAGGCCCGGCCGGGCGCAGCTCGACCCGGAGGACCGGCCAGGTCGCGTCGGACAAGCGGGCGATCCCCGGCGCGCCGACCTCGACCGTCCACGGGGGGCCGCGCACCCAGTCGAGCGACGGCGGTTCGGCCGTCCGGACCTGGAAGATGAGCCGGACCGGCGCCGAGTCGATCGTGCCGGACAGCGGCCACTCGAGCGGGATCCGGCCGAGGCGCGCGAGATCGAGCATCTGGTCGCGGTGGGCGTCGGCGAGGGCGGTGACCAGCGGGGTGCCGGGGGCGAGCACCGCGTCGAGCCGGTCGAACGCGATCCGCTCGCCGAGCAGCGCGTCGGTCACCTCGCCGTCGAGGGCCTCGCCGAGGCGGCGCGCGAGCTGGAACGCGTCGACCGCGTCGCGCAGGAACCGCGGGTTCGTGTACGAGGCCGCGACGATCACCGTGCCGTGCGCGTCGGGGGCGCCGTCTGCCGGGGCGTGCCGGACCGTGACCCACGGCTCGCCGTTGTCCGGGCGGCGGAGGCGGTACACCCCGTCCGGCTGCAGGTTCGCCGGGGCGCCCGCCAGCAACGCCCGGAGCGCGGGCGCTGGGATCCCGCCCCGGTCGCCGCGCCTGACCCACAGCTCGAACGGCATGGTCCATCGTACCGCGGGTCCGTCGCCACGTCTCCCGCGATCCGGGCCGGGATCCGGGCGGCGATCTCGGCGGCCCGGCCTCCGGCCGGTCGGTGCCCTGCGGGGTCGCGGCCGATCCCCTCCGCAGCCTCCTCGCACGGCCCCCGGGCTCCGCCGGGGCCGCGCTGCGGGGTCTGCTCCGGCGGCCGCTCCGCCTCGCTCCGCTCGGCCGCTGCGCGCCCTCCGGTCCCCTGCCGCGGGGCGGGCGCGGAGCCGGAGCGCGGGTCGGCCATTCTCGCGCGCCCGGGCCCACCGGACAATTGAGCGGACCGGGCCCGGAGGCTCACACGGAAATTTCCAGCGGAGCTGATCGGCGTCGAACCGATGCCCGAGTCAGGGAAATTTGCCGTGGGAGTGGGCCCGGGCTGCGGGACAATTGCCTCAGCGCGGCGCGGTGCGCTCCGCGCGGGAGGCCTTCAGCGCGGCGCGGACCTCCGCCGCGCGGTCCCGGTGCCGGTCGGCCCACCGCTCGCAGGTCGCCCAGGCGGCGGCGCTGACCGCGTCGTCGTCGTCGCCGAGGTACGGGGTCACCATCGTGTAGTCGTCGCCGGTGTCGCCGAGCGCCCGCACCGCGAGGACCCGGATCCGGGAGTCCGCGTCGGCGGCGGCGGACTCCGCGACCCCGCGGAACGGCTCGGCGTCGGCGCCCGCGTCGGCCCACCAGTGGAACAGGATCTTCGCGGCGCGGAACCGGACGTCCTCGGCGGGATCGCCGAACAGGACCTGGATCAGGGTCGCGGTGGCGTCGGGGCCGGGCAGGGCGGCGAGCGCGAGGACCGCGTCGTCCCGCTTCGTCACGCTCCGGGTGGCGGCGGGATCGAGGTCCGCCGGGAGTCCCGCCCACGCCGCCCACGTCAACAGCCACACCGCCACCATCGCTGCCTCCGACACCAGGGGTTCTGGCGACGGGTCGGTTCGTCACACGCGACCCACGACGATCGACCGCGAGCCCGCGCCCGTGGCCGTTCACACCCGTTCACAGCGGTATGCAGCGCGCCGTCCTCCGTCCCCGGCCGCGATACCCCGGCGCGGGGGTGTCCGATGCGTCCAGGGTCGTTCCGTCCGGGCTCGGTGGTGCTGGTCTGGGCCGCGGCGCTCGGCGCGTCCGTCGCGGGGTGCGGCGGGGACCCGTCGGGTGGCGACGACGCCGCGACCGACACCGGGTCCGACACCGACACCGACACCGACACTGACACGACGGGCGACGACGACGACGACGACACCACCGGCCCCGACGCAGACGACGACGGCGACCCCGACGGGTCCGACTGCGACGACGCCGACCCGACGGTCCACGCCGGCGCCGACGAGTCGTGCGACGGGGTCGACCAGGACTGCGACGGCCTCGTCGACGAGGACCCGGTCGACGGGGTGACCGTGTTCGTCGACGGCGACGGCGACGGGTTCGGCGACGACGCGACCGAAGCGCTCGGGTGCCCCGCCGACGGCCTCACGGTCGGCGGCGACTGCGACGACGTCGACCCGGGGGTGTTCCCGGGCGCCCCCGAGCTGTGCGACGGGATCGACGACGACTGTGATCCCGCCACGGTCGAGACCGCCCAGCTCCTCGGGGTCGGGTACCCGACGGTCGCCGACGCGGTCGCCGCCGCCGCCGACGGCGATCGGATCGAGGTCTGCGCCGGGGTCCACGTCACCCACGACGTGGTGATCCGCGGCGCGCTGACGATCGCGTCCGCCAGCGGCACCGCGGCCGACACCACCCTCGACGGGGGCGGCCTCGGCACGGTGTTCGGGATCGACGGCGGCGAGCTCGTGCTCGAGGACCTGACCGTCACCGGTGGCTCGACGACCGGCGCGGGCGGCGGGATCGACGCCTCCCGCGGGTTCGGCGGCGCGATCACCGCCCGCCGCTCGGTGTTCGAGGGGAACAGCGCGGCGGGCGACGGCGGCGCGATCTCCGGCGGCGACATCACGCTCGAGGACTGCACCCTCCGCGACAACGCCGCCGGGCTGTTCGGCGGCGCGATCAACCACCAGGGTGCCCCGCCCCGGCTCGCCGACACGCTGACCATCACCCGGTCCACCCTGACCGGGAACACCGCGTACGGCGGCGGCGCCCTGTGGTCGGAGGCGGACGTGGTCCTGACCGACTCCGCGATCACCGGGAACCACTCGGACGGGTTCGGCGGCGGGATGGAGCTGGAGAGCCCGCTCGCCGGGACCGCGTCGCTGGTCGGCACCACCGTGGACGGCAACGACGCCTCGACCGGCGGGGGGATCTACACCTACCGGACCCGGCTCGAGCTCGACGCCGCCAGCGCCGTGACCGGCAACACCGCGGTGCGGGACGGCGGCGGGGTGTCGATCTCCGACACCGCCCTCGTCGGCGGCACGATCACCGGCAACACGGCCGGGGAGGGCGGCGGAGGCGTGTCGTTCGTGTCCGGGTTCGGCGGCGACGTGCTGGTCGAGGGGGTCGAGATCAGCGGCAACACCGCGGTCGACGGCGGGGGCGTCCACGTCGAGGTGTACGGCGGCGCGTTCGAGCTGCGCGCCTCGACCGTCACCGACAACGTCGCCACCGGGCACGGCGGCGGGGTGTACGGCTGGTCGGCCGAGCTGGCGCTGGTCGACGCCGACGTTCGGCGGAACAGCGCCCTCGACGGCGGCGGGGTGTACCACGACCAGTACTCCACCGCGGTCACGATCACCGGCGGCGCGGTGGCCGAGAACGTCGCGGACACCGTCGGCGGCGGCGTGTACGCGATCGGCGCGGCGATCGCGGCGTCGGTCGTCGACTTCGGGGTCGACGCCGCCGACAACGTCCCGGACGACGTGGCGATCGTCGCGGTGGCCGGGGATCCGCCGCTCGTGTACCCGTACGGGGTCGACGCGACCTTCGCGTGCCAGTCGTTCCCGACCATCGGCTGCCGCTGAACACCACCATGCGAACCATCGGCTGGGTTGCTGCGGCGCTGATCGCGGGCTGCGCCGGAGACGGGCCGGACGCGGTGGACGCCGACGCCGACGCGGACGCCGACGTGGACGTGGACGTGGACGCCGACTCGGACGCGGACGCGGACACCGACGACCCGTCCGACGACGCGGACGGCGACGGCTACGCGGCCGATGACTGCGACGACGGCGACGCCGCGGTCCACCCCGGCGCGACCGAGACCTGCGACGGCGCCGACGACGACTGCGACGGGGCGATCGACGAAGACGCCGCCGACGCGGTCACCGTGTACCCCGACGCCGACGGCGACGGCTTCGGCGCGTCCGACGGCGTCCTCGCCTGTCCCGGGCCGGGGTTCGTGGCGACCGGCGGGGACTGCGACGACGGGTCCGCCGCGGTGTACCCGGGGGCGCCCGAGCTGTGCGACGCGATCGACGACGACTGCGACCCCGCGACGCCGGAGGTCGCCCAGATCGGGGCGGTCCCGTACGGGTCGGTCGCCGACGCGGTCGCGGCCTCGGTCGACGACGACGTGATCACGGTGTGCGCCGGCGTCCACGTGACGTCGCGGGTCCGGATCGAGCGCCGGCTGACCGTCGCGGGCGCCACCGGGCTCGCCGCAGACGTGACGTTGGACGGCGACGGCGCAGGGCCGGTGTTCGTGGTCGACGGGGGCGAGCTCACGCTGGTCGACGCGACCCTGACCGGCGGCACCGGGATCGAGACGCCGCGCGCCGACGGCGAGGTGGCGGGCGG
Source organism: Myxococcota bacterium (assembly GCA_040079715.1). Taxonomy (GTDB): domain Bacteria; phylum Myxococcota_A; class UBA796; order UBA796; genus JACKER01. The sequence continues at coordinate 5,751 of JBEBJW010000239.1, forward strand.
CGCGGTCAACGGGCTGCTCGGGCTCGGCGGCCCGGTGGTGGTCGACGGGTGCGTGCTCGAGCGGAACGTCGCGGCGTACGGCGGCGCGATCGCCGGGTCCGAGCTGACGATCACCGACAGCGAGCTCCGCGACAACCTCGCCACCGTGTTCGGCGGGGCGGTGTACCACACGGGCGCTGGCGTGCTCTCGATCACCGGCGCCACCCTGTCCGACAACGTCGGCGCGTACGGAGGCGCCATCGCGTCGCTGGGCGTCACCGTGACCCTGACCGACACCACGGTGACGGCCAACGAGGGGACCTACGAAGGCGGCGCGTTCTACGGGTGGACCCTCGGTTCGATGACGCTCGACCTCGTGGGGACGTCGGTGACCGACAACGAGGCGACGTACGCCGGCGGCGGCCTCGACACCCGTGGCGCCGACGTCACGCTCGACGCGGGGTCGGTGGTCAGCGGGAACCACGCGCTCGCCGCCGCCGGCGGGTACCTCGCGGACGGAACCTGGACCGGCGGCACCGTGTCCGGGAACACCGCCGATTCGCGGGGCGGCGGGCTGTACCTCGAGGAGACCTACGGTCCGGCCGCGGTCGTGGACGTGGTGGTCGACGGGAACACCGCCGAGTGGGGCGGCGGGATCCTGGTCGGGGCGTTCGACCGCGGGACCGTCACCGGCGCGGTGGTGACGAACAACGTCGCGACGCTCGGCGGCGGCGGCGTGTACGCGGAGTACGTGAACCTCGCGCTCGACGGGGTCGAGGTCCGCGGGAACACCGCCCCCCGCGGCGCTGGCATCTACCAGCTCGGGTGGGAGGTGCTCGTGACGGCCGGGTCGGTGACCGAGAACGTCGCATCGGACGCGGGCGGCGGCCTGTACGTGACCGAGTTCCCGAACACCACGCTCGACGGGGTGGACCTCGGCGCGGACGCGACCGACAACGCCCCCGACGACGTCGCCGGCGAGGGGATCTCGCTCACCGGGTACGGCGCCGGCGCCGTGCTGTCGTGCCGCTGGCAGTATGGGCCGGGCGAGCTCGTGTGCGACTGAGCGGCCGGTCGGAACCTGGGTCCGGAGGAGCGATGCGAACCATCGGATGGGCAGCTGTGGCCCTGATCGCGGGCTGCGCCGGGACCGCCGACCGGCCGGACACCGCCGACGCAGACGCAGACGCGGACGCCGACACCGACGTGGACGCCGACTCCGACGCCGACTCGGACGCCGACACCGACCCGTCCGACGACGCGGACAGCGACGGCTACGCAGCCGACGACTGCGACGACGGCGACGCCGCGGTCCACCCCGGCGCGACCGAGACCTGCGACGGCGCCGACGACGACTGCGACGGGGTGATCGACGACGACGCCGCCGACGCGATCACCGTGTACCCCGACGCCGACGGCGACGGCTGGGGCACCTCCAGCGGGGCCCTCGGGTGCCCGGCGCCCGGCCTCTCCGCATCGGACGGCGACTGCGACGACGGGTCCGCCGCGGTGTACCCCGGGGCGCCCGAGCTGTGCGACGCGATCGACGACGACTGCGACCCCGCGACGCCGGAGGTCGCGCAGATCGGCGCGGTCCCGTACGGGTCGATCACCGACGCGGTCGCGGCCTCGGTCGACGACGACGTGATCACGGTGTGCGCCGGCGTCCACGTGACGTCGCGGGTCCGGATCGACCGCCGGTTGACCGTCGCGGGTGCCACCGGCGTCGCGGCCGACGTGACCCTCGACGGGGACGACGCCGGGCCGGTGTTCGTGGTCGACGGGGGCGAGCTCACGCTGGTCGACGCCACCCTGACCGGAGGGACCGGGATGGTGGTGCCGTCGACGTTCGGATGGACCGCGGGCGGAGCGGTCAACGCCCTCGCCGGCGCGGGAGGGCCGGTGGTGCTCGACGGCTGCGTGTTCGAGCGGAACCGGGCGCAGCTGGGCGGCGCGATCGCCGGGTCCGAGCTGACGATCGTCGACAGCGAGCTCGTCGACAACGTCGCGTCCGAGTCGGGCGGCGCCGTGTATCACCCGGGGCCCGGAGCGCTCGCGATCACGGGCTCCACGCTGTCGCGCAACGTCGCGGGGGGCTCCGGGGCGATCAACTCGTTCAGCACCCTGGTGACGCTCACCGACACCACGGTGTCCGACAACGAGGCGACGACCTACGGGGGCGGCGGACTCGACGTGTACGCGATCATCGGGCGGGTGACCGTCGAGCTCGTGGGGACGGTGGTGCGCGACAACCGCTCCGCCCGGGAGGGGGGCGGCATCCGGAGCGA
>JBEBJW010000240.1:0-7996 GCA_040079715.1 Myxococcota bacterium
CCCCGGCCCCGACCCGGATCGCCGCCTGCACGAGCTCGGAGGACGAGCGCTGGAGCGACCGGATCAGTACCCGGGCGCCGGCCAGCAGCAGCACGAACACCACCGCCATCCCGATCCCGACCTCGACCCGGAGGCTCAGCATCTCGGCGTGCTGCTGGGCGGACACCTCGCGGATCTCCCGCCGGGTCGCCGCCATCGCGTCGTCGACCGCCGGGAACAGGTCGGCGGCGAGGGTCCGGCGGAGGTCCTCCTCGCGGTCCTGGTCGAGGAACGCCGCCGCGGCCCGCTCGAGCGTCGGGACGAGCTCGGCGACCTCGTCCTCGATCTCGACCGCGTCGGCGTCCGTGTGCGCCCCCATCCGCCGGACGATCGCGTCGAGGGTGTGGGCCAACCGCGCGATCCGCACGTCCTCCGGAGGCTCGGCCGTCCGGGCCAGCAGCAGGTCCGTCGCCACCCCGCGGAGGGTCGCGAGGTCCACCAGGTCCTCGTGCTCGGCCACCGCCCGATCCGACAGCTCCCCGACCCGCTGCGCGCGGCGGGAGACGTCCGACCCGACCACCCCCATCACCAGGGTGATCGTCGCGAACACCGCGCCGGTCCGTCGCGCCAGGGTCATCGAGCCACACGATCCCTCGTCGACCGTTCGGCCGCGCCGCCCGAATCCCGAGGGGCTGACACCGCGCGCGCACCGGAGGTTCGGGATCCGCAGGTCGGCCGGGCGCGGCGACGGCCAGGTGGCGTCCCGTCGCGGGCGGCTGCCGCACCCGGCGACCTCTCAGCCCGCCGCGCGGCTCGGGCCGGGCCCCTCACCCACGAAGGGCCCTGGGTGGGGCCCACCCACGAACGGCTCCGGGTCGAACCCCCGGCGACCGAGCACCGCGTCGAGGGCCGGGGTGGTCGAGAACGTCGTCACCAGCGCCATGATCACCATCATCGCGAACAGGGTCGGCGACAGGATCCCCATGTCGAGGCCGACGTTCAGCACGATCAGCTCCATCAGCCCGCGGGTGTTCATCAACACCCCGATCGCGCTGGCGTCGCGGTGCTTCATCCCCACCAGCCGGGCCGCGACGTACGACCCGCCGAACTTCCCGGCGGTCGCCACCCCGATGATCAGCGCGCAGATCAGCCAGTCGTGGGGGGTGTCGACCAGCCCGATCCGGGTGCGCATCCCGGTGAACGCGAAGAACGCCGGCAGGAACAGCACCAGCACGAGGTCCTCGATCCGGGCCCGCACCAGCTCCGCCAGCCGGCCGTCGTGCGGGAGCATCGCCCCGAGCAGGAACGCGCCGAACAGCGCGTGGATCCCGATCGCCTCGGTCGCGAGCGCGGACAGCAGCATCGCGACGCAGATCACCGCCAGGACGGGCTTCGACAGCGGGCCGTCGAGCCGGTTCTGCGCGGCGGCCAGCCGGCTGACCAGCGGGCGGACCACCGCGAGCATCGCCAGGAGGTACGCCGCGACCCACCCGACCACCCACAGGAACCCGCTCCCGTGGGCGGTGGCGACCCCGGCCACGAACGCGAGCAGGGTCCACGCGGTCACGTCGTCGACCGCCGCGCACGACAGCGCGAGCGCGCCGAGCGGGGTCCGCTGGACGCCGCGATCGGTCAGGATCCGGGCGAGCACCGGGAACGCGGTCACCGACATCGACACGCCCACGAACAGGCTGAACGCGGTGAACCCGATCCCGGGCGGCGCGTAGCTCCGGTACAGCACCAGCGCCGCCGCCGAGCCGAGCAGGAACGGCGTCACGATGCTCGCGTGCGAGATCGCGATCGTCGCGTGGCCCTGGCGCCGGATCTGCGACAGATCGAGCTCCAGCCCGACCAGGAACATGAACAGCACCACACCGATCTTCGCGACGATCCCGAGGTACGGCGCCGCCGCGTCCGGCAGCACGAACGCGCCCGCCGCGGGCCACAGCGCCCCGAGCACCGACGGGCCGAGCACGATCCCGGCGACGATCTCGCCCATCACCGGGGGCTGCCGGAGGAACCGCCGGAACAGCCACCCGACCCCCTGGGTCGCGACGGTGATCACCGCCAGGGCCAGCAGCACCGGCGCGAACGTCCCGGCGCCGCCGCCGTGCCCGATCGACGGCTGGACGAGGTCCGTGATCGGCGCGCCGAGGCCCTCGCCGTACCACCGGATCACGAGGTAGAGCGCGACGGTGACCGCGAGCATCGCGGCATAGCCGAGCACGATTCGGGTCTTCATCCGTCACCCCCTGACGCGGCGCGCGAGCTCCGTCCCGAGCGCGTGGACGTGGAGCGGATCCGCGCGGAGCTGGGCCCGGACCACCGGCCCGCGCTCGTCCGCCGCCCACACCGCGTCCGCGACCACCAACCCGTCGACCCACCGCGCGTGGCACGCCGCCGGGGCCGAGCAGCCGCCCTGGACCTCGATCAGGAACGCCCGCTCCGCCGCGACGCACGCCCCGGTCTCGCGGTCGTGGATCGTGTCGAGCAGCGGCAGCACCCGGGCGTCGCCCTCCCGGCACTGGACCGCGAGCGCGCCCTGACCGACGGCCGGCACCATCTGGTCGACCGACAGGGCCTCGGTCGCGTCCGCCGCTCGCCCGAGCCGGGTCAGGCCGGCGAGCGCAAGCATCACGGCCGCGTACTCCCCGCGCCGCTGCTTCTCGATCCGGGTGTCGACGTTCCCGCGGATCCCCCGGATCTCGAGGTCCGGCCGCAGCGTCCGCAGCTGGAGGCTCCGGCGGACCGAGCCCGTCCCGACCGTCGCCCCGGGCGCCAGATCGGCGAGCCGAGCGCCGACCAGCACGTCGCGCGGGTCCACCCGGGCGGGCACCGCCCCGATCGTCAGCCCCGGAGGCATCTCGGTCGGCATGTCCTTCATCGAGTGGACCGCGAGATCGATCTCGCCGGCCAGCAGCGCGTCCTCGAGCTCCTTGGTGAACAGCCCCTTCCCGCCCACCGCCTGCAGCGGGCGATCGGCGATCTGATCGCCGCGGGTCTTGATGATCACCAGCTCGACCTGCACCCCGGTCGCCGCCGTCAGCGCGGCCGCGACCATCCCGCTCTGGGTGGTGGCGAGCTGGCTGCCTCTGGTGCCGAGGCGCAGGGTGGTGGTGTCGTGCCGTGGATCTGGGGTCATCCGTCCTTCCACGGGTCGGTGAGGATCCGCACCCGTTCCTGGTCTCCGTCCTTCGCGGCGGTCCGGACCGCCATCGTCGGCCGATGAAGCAGCTTCTTCACCAGCGCTCGGGTCAGCGCCTCGAGCTGCTCGACCTGGGCCGGATCGAGCGACGCCACGAGCTTCCGGCTCCGCTCGATCTCCGCGGTGCGGAGCTGCTCGCCGAGCTCGGCGATCCGCCGCAGCTCGCCGTTCACGTCGACCTCTCGGAGCGAGGCGAGGAACCGGTCCGCCTCCTCGTCGACCATCGCCATCGCCTGCTGGGCCGCGGCCTCCCGCGCGGCGCGCCCCTGCTCGACCACCTTCGACAGGTCGTCGACGTTGAACAGGTACGCGTCCTCCAGCTCGCCGATCCCGGGGTCGATGTTCCGTGGGACCGCGAGATCGATGAGGAAGATCGTCCGGTACCGCCGATCGCGCAGCGCCTGCCGGATCATCGGGACGGTCAGGATCGGCTGCTGGGCGCCGGTCGCGGCGATCACGATGTCGGCGCGCGCGAGGTAGTCCGGGAGCCGCTCGTACGGGACCGGGGTGCCGCCGTGCTCGCTCGCCAGCTCGACCGAGCGCTCGAACGTCCGGTTCGCGACGAGCAGCTCGGCCAGGCCCGCCGACAACAGCGCCCGCGCGACCTGCCGGCCCATCTCGCCGACGCCGATCAGCATCGCCCGCTTGCCGTCGAGGCTGCCGAAGATCTGCATCGCGAGGTCGACGCCGGCGTTGCCGATCCCGACGCGGTTCTGGCCGATCTCGGTCGTCGAGCGGACCCGCTTCGCGACCGACATCGTGCGCTGGGTCAGCGGGAACAGGACCCGCCCGAGCGTGCTCGTCTCCTCCGCCAGCCGGACCGCGTCCTTGACCTGGCCGAGGATCTGCGGCTCGCCCACCACCAGCGAGTCGAGCGACGACGCGACCCGGAACAGGTGCCGGACGGCGTCGCGCCCGCGGTACCAGTACAGGTAGGAGTCGATCCGCTCCCCGACCGGGCCGCGGTACGCCCCGAAGAACTCCTGCACGGCCTCCATCGACCGGGGGACCGCGTACAGCTCGACCCGGTTGCAGGTCGAGATCAGGAACGCCTCCTCGAGGATCCCCTCGGTGCGAACCAGCCGCTCGAGCGTCGACCGCACGCCCGCCTCGTCGAACGCGAGCCGCTCGCGGATCTCGACCGGCGCGGTGTGATGGGACAGCCCCACCGCGAGCAGGCGGTCGCCGTCAGCCACCATAGGCGTGCCACCCGCCGAGCAGGAAGTTCAGGCCCACCAGGCTGAAGATCATCCCGCCGAACCCGACGATCGAGAACAGCGCGGTCCACCGGCCCCGACGCCCCGCCACCAGCCGCACCTGGAGCGCCCCGGCGTACCAGGCCCAGATCAGCACGGTGAACCAGACCTTCGGGTCGATCTCCCACGCCTCCTGCAGCGACAGCGCCGCCCACACGCCGCCGGCGCCGATCCCGAGCGTCAGGAACACGAACCCGAACAGCATCGCCCGGAACTGGATCCGGTCCAGCACCTCGAGCGACGGCAGCCGCGTCATCCCCTGGAACTTCTTCTGCTTCAACCGGGAGCGCGCCCACAGGTACATCACCCCGACCACCGACGACAGCGCGAACCCCGCGGTCCCCGCGAACATCAGCCCGAGGTGGATCGGCAGCCACGGGCTCGTTCCGGTGTGGTCGAGGGCGGTGACCGTCCGGTGCGGCACCACGAGCGAGGTGCCGATCGACACCATCGCGAGCGGCGCGAGCAGGATCCCGAGGGCGCGCAGGCCGCTGCGGGCGACGTACACGTAGGCGATCCCGACCCCGAGCCCGACCGCCGACACCGCCTCCGGGAACCCCGGCGACACCGTCCGCAGGCCGGACACGATCAGGGTGACGAGGTGGACCGCCACGGCGACGGCCGCGATCTGGCGCGACCGCTCGCGCAGCCGATCCCCCACCACGTCCGGCAGGAGGTGTCCGAGGGAGACCGTGCCCCAGGCGACGATCACGGCGATGTACGGGAGACGCTCCACGCCGAGGAGTCTAACGCGGGGGATTGCCCCACGGCTGGTCGGCGTTAGGCTCGGAGTGACCTTCCCCGGAGCGACCATGGCGAACGTCGCCGATGTGACCGACGCGAACTTCAAGTCCGAGGTCGTGGACTCCACGATCCCGGTGCTGATCGACTTCTGGGGTCCGAACTGCCCCCCCTGCGTGGCGATCGCGCCGCACGTCGAGGCCCTCGCCACCGAGCACGCCGGTCGGTTGAAGGTCGTGAAGGTCAACATCCACGAGAACATGCAGGTCGCGCTGCAGTACAAGATCCAGGCGATGCCGACGTTCGTGGTGCTGAAGGGCGGTCGCGAGGTGGCCCGGCAGAAGGGCACCACCGGCGGGATCATCGCGCTGCGGCGCCTCGTGGACTCGCACCTGTAATGTCGTCCCACGGCAGCAAGCTCGCGGTGTTCACGGCGATCGGCGTGAACGGCGTCATCATGTTGGTCAAGGGCGGCACGTTCCTCGTGACGGGCTCGGGCTCGATGTTGTCCGAGGCGGTCCACTCGGCCGCCGACGTGGGCAACCAGGCGTTGCTCGCGGTCGGGATGCGCACCGGCGAGAAGCCGGCGGACGACGAGCACCCCGGCGGGTACGGCCGCGAGGCGTTCGTGTGGAGCCTGATCTCCGCCGTCGGGATGTTCTTCCTCGGCTGCGGGGTGAGCATCACCCACGGGGTGAACCAGCTCCGCCACGGCGCCCACGGAGACGAGCAACACGGGATGCTGAACATCGGCATCCTGCTGCTCGCGCTGGTGCTCGAGGGCGGCTCGGCCGGCGTCGCGATCCGCGGGATGCTGACCGACGCGAAGAAGGCCGGGATGGGCATCACCGAGTACTTCGAGAAGAGCGACGACCCGTTCGGGATCGCGGTCCTGTTCGAGGACGGGGCGGCGATCCTCGGCGTGCTGTTCGCGCTGATCGCGGTCGCGCTCACCCAGTGGACCGGTCACGCCTACTGGGACGCGCTCGGCTCGATCGTGATCGGGGTGCTGCTCGGGTTCGTGGCGGTGTTCCTGATCCAGAAGAACCGCACGCTGCTGATCGGCAAGTCGATCCACCTCGAGGACCAGGCCCGGCTCCGGAAGCTGCTCGCGTCGGACCCGGCGGTCGAGTCGGTCAAGAGCAGCACCGGGTGGGTCGTCGGCACCTCGGCGTACCGGATCAACACCGAGCTCGACTTCGACGGCCGGTACTTCGCGTCGAAGTACCTCGAGCACGTCGACGCCGGGGCCCTCCACCAGCGGCTCGATTCGCCCGACGCGGTCAAGTCGTTCCTCGCCGAGTACTCCGAGGACGTGTTGACCCGGATGGGCAAGGAGATCGACCGGATCGAGGACAAGATCCGGCTCGAGATGCCGAAGGCCCGCCACATCGCGATCGAGCCGGACTGAGCTCACCCGGCGCGCGGGACACCAGGCGCGGGCGTCGTGGTATCGTCCGCGGTCATGTGGCTGACCTTCGCGACGGTGTGCCTGGCTTCGGACGGTGAGACGGACCCGATCGACGTGGCGTTCGTCGACGCGGCGCCGGTGTTCACCGCGATCGCGTTCGACACGGGCTACTGGCCGAGCGCGTCGGATCCGATCGCGATCCGGCTGTTCCTGACCCCGGTCGGGGGAGTCGACACCGCGCTGTACGGCACCAGCGAGGTCGCGTGGCCGCCGCTCGCCCACCGGGTCCACGGCGGGGTCGACGGGCGGGTCGCGCTCGACACCGCGCTCGAGATCGGGGCCGAGGTCCAGCTCGATCTGCTCGGCGTGTTCACCGGGGTCGTGCCGCTGGTGACCGAGTCGGTCACGTTCGAGGCCGAGACCGCCGTGTCGGGCCTGCTGCTCCCCGCCGGACCCGCCCCGTCGGCGACCGTGACCGTCGACGATCCGGGCGCGATCCCGCCGATCGCGTACGGGCTGACGGTGATCCCGGGGGTCGAGCTGGTCGGCGCGATCGCCCTGATCCCGGACGCGACGGCGACGATGACCGGGATCTCCGTCGACAGCGTCGTCGGCGACGCGGAGCTCCACCAGCAGGCCGACGGCGAGTGGATCGACGTGCCCCCGGATCCGACGCGCCCGGGCGAGCTCGGGTTCGTCACCACCTGGTCCGGGGAGCTCGCGGCGTCGCTCGCGCTGGTGATCCAGCCGGAGATCCGGGTCGACACGTTCCTCGGGTCGTTCACCCTGGCGCAGTTCCCGATCCCGGTCACCCTGATCGACACGGTGGAGCCTCGGACGTCCGCGCCGGTGTTCGCCGTCCACCCCCTCCCGGTGCTCGGCGGACTCGACGACGCGATCGCGTTCGGGACGGTGTCGGTCGACACCACCACCAACCGCGAGCTGCCGCTCGACAACCTCGGGGCGCAGTTCCTGGAGGGCACCCTCCGGATCGAGGGCGACCCTGCGTTCGCGGTGTGGCCGCCGTCGTTCGCCGCCGCCCCCGACGCCGCGTCCGGGTTCGTGGTGACGTTCGCGCCGTCCGACGCGGGCGACCACAGCACGTCGCTGGTGATCGAGACCAACGACCCGACGATGCCGCTGGTCTCGGTCCCGCTGACCGGGACCGCCGCGATCGGGCCGCTCGACGGCGGCTCCCCCTCGCCCGACGACGAGGGCTCCCCGATCACCACCTGCGGCTGCGCCGGCTCGGCCGCCGATCCCGGCTGGCTCGCGATCGGAGCGGTCAGCGCGGCGGGGTGGGCTTCCCGACGGCGGCGTTCTCCTGCCGCCGCTTCTCGTACATCAGGATCGCCGCGGCGACGCGGACGTTCCGCGACTCGAGCTCGCCCAGCAGCGGGATCG
>JBEBJW010000241.1:0-7981 GCA_040079715.1 Myxococcota bacterium
GCTCCGGCCGGGTGGTGAACCCCGGCTCGAACACCCGGGCCAGCACCGCCGGCGACATCCCGCGCCCCCGGTCGGTGACCACCAGCTCGACCTCCGACCCCACCGCGGTCCCCGCGATCCCGATCACGTTGTCGATCCCCGGCCGCGACGCGTGGGCGGCGTTCAGGATCAGGTTCAGCAGGATCTGGACGAGCTGCGACCGATCGATCGACAGCGGCGGCAGCTCACCCTCCGCCAGCGCGACCCGCCCGACGGGCTCGACCTGGGCCCGGGTCATCCGGATCGCCGCCGCCGCCGCGTCCGCGAGGGTCACCGACCGCGGCTCGACCGACTGCGGCGTGGGCCGCCCCGCGCCGAGCGGCCGGAGGTCCTGGATCAGCGACCCGAGGTGGCGGGCGGCGTCGAGCGCCCCGGTCACCGCGGACGCGAGCTCCGCGTCGGTCGCGGGGGTCCGCTCGGCGTCGAGCAGCTCCTGCGCGAGCTCGAGGTTCCCGACCACCGCCGACAGCGGGTTCTTCAGCTCGTGCGCGATCCCGGCGGCCGCCCTCACCGCCTGGGCCTCGGCCGCGCGGTGGAGCACCTCCTGCTGGAGCGCCGCGTTCCGCCGCCGGAGCCGGACGGTGACCCCGTCGATGATCGCGTTCACGATCGCGGCCGCGACCATCCCGGTGATCACGAAGTCCGCGCCGACCCGCCCGTGGAACAGCCAGCTCGCGACCGCGGTGAGCCCCGCCGCGAGCGCGATCGCCGCGACCTCTTGGGCGATCCGTGGTCCGAGCTCGGTCACCTCCTCAGCCTGTCCCATTCGGGCGTCGCCGGAAGGTGCGTGTAACCACACAGCGCCGATCGACATACGACCTCAGCATGCGATGGTGGTGGCTGGTATCGGGGTGTGGTCCGCGCGCGGTCGAGGTCGAGGAGCCCTCCGCGCCGCCCGATGCGCGTCCGACCGTCGGTGACCCGTCGGTCGGGGCCCCGGTCGAGACCGATCCTGCCAACGGGGTGGGGCAGGCGTCGGCCCGACCCGGGCAGACCCGCGCCCCGTCCGTCCGGACCGCGATCCCGATCACCGTGACCGAGGTCGCCGGCGGCCTGAACCACCCGTGGTGGTCGGGGAACCTGTTCGTCGGCGCGCTCGCGGGCCAGCACCTCGATCGGCTGGTGCTGGAGGGCGCGCGGGTCGTCGGGCAGGAGCTGCTGGCGGACCGCGGCCAGGGGATCCGAGATGTCCGGCAAGGCCCGGATGGCGCCCTGTGGGGGTTGACCGACGAAGACGCGGGGGAGCTGCTCCGGCTGACTCCCGGTCGAGGTCGGTGAGGTTCGGTCGCGCCTTGTCACGCAGGGCAACATCGACGGTGTCCGAACGTGTACCGAACCGGAGGTGCCCGATGACGATCCTGCTCGCTGCGCTCACCGCAGCCCTCGCGTGTCCACCGGACGTGGCCGCGGCCGCGTCGACCCTCGAGACGGCGAAGGCCGTCCGCCACGCTGCGTACGACAAGGTCCACGAGACCGACTGGGACGCGCTCGCCGCCACCGGCGACCGCGACCGGGTCCTGGCCGACCAGGCCGCCGCCACCGACGCCCTCCGCGAGGCCCGCCAGGGCGTGCGGGACGCGCGGAAGGTCAACCGGGACCTGAAGGACGCGTACCCGGCCGAAGAGCTCGCGTGCGCCCCGGACGACCTGCCGCCCCGGACCTGACGGGACGACCTGCCCCGAGCCCGGCGTTACCGCGTCGCCCACGACCAGGTGGAGTGGCAGGCGCGACAGTCCGCGAGGCCCACGGTGTGCGCCGGGACGGTGGCCGGCGCCCGCCGCACGTCGAGCGCGTGGCAGTCCCAGCACTCGGCCCGCAGCCCGATCCACCGCTGGCTCGTGTGGCAGCTGGTGCACGGGGCGACGAAGTGGCGTCCGGTGAGCGGGAACAGCGTCCGATCGTGGTCGAACCGGACCACCCGCCACCGGTCCGCCCGGTGACAGTCGGCGCACGCGGTTCCGAGCTGCCCGGCGTGGACGTCCGAATGGCAGCTCTGGCACCGGTCGTCCGGCATCGGCGCCGCCACCGGGTGACACGTGCCGCACGCCTGAGCCGCGTGACGCCGCTCGAGCGGGAACGGCGTGTTCCTCCGGTGGTCGAACGTCGCGCCGGCGAACAGCCCCGCGCCCCCGTCCGGACGGATCGGCGCGTGGCAGTCCGCGCACGGTCCGAAGTCGCCGTGGGACGGGGCGTGGCAGGTCTCGCAGGTCGCGGTGGCGACGACCCGCATCGCGCGGCCGTTGTCGCCCTTGTGGCACCGGTCGCACGACCGGCTGTCCGGCGTGTCGGTGAACCCGTGCGCGCCCGTCAGCGCGAACCCGGTGCGGGCCTCGTGGTCGAACGCGAGCTTCACCGGGACGAACCCGTCGGTCGAGTGGCAGGTGGTGCAGTCGCCGCCGAGCTTGCCCCGGTGCCGGTCGACGTGGCACTCGGCGCAGGTGGTCGGCAGGCCCTTCAGCGCGTGGTCGACGTGGCAGTCGCCGCACGCCACGGCCCGGTGCTTGCCTTCGAGCGGGAACGCGGTGCTGGCGTGCTGGTCGACCGTGAACGTGGTCGGCAGCCAGGCCTCGGTGCCGTGGCAGTCCTGGCACGCGCCGGTCGGGGCGGCGGCTGCGGCCCCGGCAGCGGCTGCGGCCGCGGCCGCGGCGTGCGGATCCTCGTGGCAGTGCGCGCACGCGACCCCCGCGGGGCCGTGCATCGGCATCGCCGGCGGATCGTCGGCCACCGCGACCCGACCGCCCGGCCAGCCGGTCACGAGCCACCCGACCACCAGCACGGCGAGGACCGCCGCTGCGAGGCGCCTCACCACGAGCCCTCCGTCAGCACGCCGAACTGGACGAACGCCCGGACCTCCGGATCGAGGACCGACACCTCGACGTCCGCGCCCCCGAAGAACCGACGGTTTGTCCAGAACCCGCGCCCGAACACGACGTTCTCCGCCTCGAGCACGAACGGCGACAGGTCGATGCTCTCGGTCGCGGCGTGGGATCGCGACGACACCGGCGCGAGCGACCGATCGGTGAACGACGCCCCGGCCTCGAGCTCGAGGCTGTCACTCCCGCCGGACAATCCAGCCCCGAGCGGTCGAGCGGGAAACCCGTGTGTCCAACCTGCGGAGCCGCTCCACAGCAGCCGGTCGATCGGCGAGCCCCCGTCGAACGTCGGCGGGGCGCCGGCGGGCGGGTCGATCGCGCTGTCGCCGAAGAACGTGTCGACCGACGCCATCCCGCGGACGAACAGCCCCGGGATTCCCAGGCGGTCGACGTCGATGCCGCCGCCCCACCGGAGCTCGGTGATGTCGCGGCGCAGCCGCAGGCGCACGTCCGGCCGGAGCCACGCGAGGTCCGCCACCCGGATCGCGGCCGACACCCGCTGGTCCTGGAACGTCGGATCGATCAGCGGCACGTCCGCGCCCGGGGGGTCGGACTCGACCGTCCCGGCGGACAGCGTGGCCTCCTGGTGGAGCACGTCGGCCTGGATCCGGACGTCGTCGGACGGGCGGAGCGACAGGTACACCAGCGCCTGGAACAGGTCTGCCGCCTGGACCTCGATCGTCGGGTCGATCCCGACCGGGGCGAGCACGTAGGTCGCGCGCTGGGCCATCGTCGCCGACCCGCCGACGGTCACCGCCGGGATCGGTCGGAGCCACCCGCGGGCCGACCCGGACAGCGCGCCGTACGCCTCGGTGAACAGCTCCCCCGGCTCGTCCGCGCCGCCGACCGCCCCGAGCACCGCCTGGTCCTCGGCGTACGCGGCCTGGAGCTCGACCGAGCCGCGATCGGCGAACAACCCGGCCGACCCGCCGACCGCCGGCAGGAACGTGTCGAACCCGAGGCTGGTCCGCGCGGTGGTGATCCCGCGCCGCCCGCCGAACAGGGTGAACCGCAGCTCGCCGAGGTCCCCGAGCTGGGGCGTGAGGTCGACGTGGACCCCGTCGACCGGCAGGAACACCACCGACGGCGCCACGAACCGCCCGACGCCCACGTCGAGCGACTCGTCGACCACCGTGACCACCGCCTCCGCCCGGTACAGCAGGCGGTTCGGCAGGGTCGGGAACGCGCCGGCGACGGGCTCACGCCCCTGGTAGTCGACCGCGCCGAGCACCCGGCCGGCCTCGACCGTGCCGCGCAGCCGGATCCCGAGCTCGGTCGCCGACAGCGACGGGTCCGCGCCGGCCTCGGGGTCCTCGGTGGTCGACGTGGCGTGCAGCGCGTCGACCGCGAGCTCCGCGTCGTAGTCCCCCGCGCGCGCTGTCTGTGCGAGCCCCCACGCTGCCCACCCGATCACAAGTCCACCGTTCCGTTCACGTGGTTCGCCGGGTTGTCCGGCCCGCCGTCGTGGCAGCCGCCGCACGCGCCGGGCTCGACCCCGTCGTGGATCGCGGGCTCGGCCGGCGGGTTGCCGTGGCAGCTCCCGCACGCCGCGTCGGCGCCGCCACCGGTCCACGCCGGGACCGCGTCGCCGTGGCAGTAGGTGCCGGCGCACGACAGGCCGTCGAACTGCGGGTCGCGCCCGCCCTTCGACGCGAGCCCGCCGAACGTGATCTCCGCCGGCGAGGCGTCGATGTGGCCGGGATCGCCGGACGAGGCCGGCACGACGTGGCAGCTCTGGCACGGGACCGGGGCGGTCCGTGCGGTGCCGTCGACGTGGGCCTCGTGGGCCCCGACGGTCACGAGGGACGGGTCGCTGTCGCCGTGGGTGTCCGGCGGGGGAGACGGGTCGGTATCGGTGCCGTGGCAGCCCTGGGCGCACGACTCGCCGCCGGTGGTGCCCCCGACCACCTGGAGCGCGCCGTCGACGTGGTGCTGCACGTCGTCGAGGCCGCCGTCGGCGTGGCACCGGGTGCACGCGCTCGGGTCGACCCCGCTGTGGCTCGCGGTGGGGGGCGGGTTGCCGTGGCAGGTGCCGCAGGCGGCCTCGGGCGCGCCGCCGAGCCACTCCGGGGTGGTGTTCGACCCGCCGGCGCCCAACGTGACGCCGTGGCAGTACACCGCACAGGTGAGGCCCACGGCGTCGAACGGATCGGATCCGGCGGCGATCCCGCCCCAGTGGACCTCGGCCGGCCAGTCGCTGTCGACGTGGCCCTCGGCGTCGACCGTGGCCGGGACGGTGTGGCACGACTCGCACGGCGTGGGCAGCGAGAGGGTGGACGCGAGGTGGCCCTCGTGGGCGCCGACCCCGCGGCTCGCCGGGTCGGACTCGCCCCCGAGCGCGACCGGCGGGGCCGGGTTGCCACTCGAGCCGTGGCAGGCGGTGCACGACGCCTCGACCGGCGGGTCCGGCGTGAGGCAGGCGGAGATCGTCAGGAAGGTCAGCACCGGCGGAGTCTACCCCGGGCCCGAACCGGTGTCGCCTGCGTCTATTCGAACAGGATCAGGTGCGGCAGGCGGCGCAACCGCGGCATCGAGGCCTGGAACCGCTCCTGCTCGTGGTGGAACATCTGCTCGAGCCGTCGCTCGCGCTCCTCGGTCTCGAGCATCACCATGTCGCGCAGGACCTCGCGCTCGACGTGATCGCGCTCGGCGTCGAACCGCCGGAGCACCGCCTGCTGCTCGGAGAGCCAGTCCTCGCGCAGCCGCATGAAGATCGCCCGGACGGCGTACCCGATCTCGCCGGTGCCGAACGTCAGGTACATCACCGCGTTGGCGAGCGGGGTGCCGTTGTCGAGCAGGCCGATCACCACCTCCCGGACCGACAGCTCGACCGCGACGTACGCGATGGCGTTCGCCACCGCGACCGCGTCGGTCACCTCGACCACGAAGTCGTTGCCCTCGGGCACGACCCGGATTCTCACCGGGGACTGGAACTGCGACGTGTCCTGCAGCAGGGTGACGTGGAGGAACACGAAGTGCGAGGTGACCGCCTGGTGGTGTTGGATCCTCCGGGCCTCGCACGCCGAGCGCGCCTCGGGGGTCGGCGACCGGACCGGGATCAGCACCAGGTCTTCGGTGGTCGACAGGCGCTTCCACAGGGCCTCGCTCTCGGGGTCGACGAACCGCATCCCCTGGACCCGGAGCTCGCTCGCCCGCATCCACCGGCTCCAGATGCTGCCGATCACCACCGCGACGATGAACAACGCCGCGATCTTGATCCCGTCCGGGCGCTCGGCGACGTTCACCACCAGCACGTACACGAACGTCAGGAGGATCGCGCCGAACGCGAACCTCCGCCGCGGGTGGCGCCACTCGGCGAGGGTCACCGCGAACGCGCCCGACGCCATCAGCACCAGCACCCCGGTCGCGTAGGCGCCGCCCTGGGCCTCGACGCTGGCCGAGAACGCGTCGTTGACCAGCAGGCAGATCGCGGTGACCAGCAGCACGAGGGGCCGCTGGTACCCGAGCCACGCGGGCGACATCCCGAACCGCGGGAGGTACCGCGGGAGGATCCCGAGCATCCCGGCCATCGCCGACGCGCCGGCGAACCACAGGATCAGCACCGTCAACACGTCGTACACGGTCCCGAACACCGGACCGAGCAGGTGGTGGGCGAGGTACGCGAGCGCCCGCCCGTTCGCCTCGCCCGCGTGCTCGCCCCCGGCGAACGCCTCCGGCGGGATCAGCACGGTGGCCACGAAGTTCGCGCCGGTCAGCAGCAGGCACATCAGGAACGCCGCCGACAGCAGCATCTTGCGGGTGTTCGCCACCCGGGTCGCGGCGTCGGGCGCCTTGATGTGGGGCATCACCGACACCCCGGTCTCGAACCCGGACAGGCCGAGCGCGAGCTTCGGGAACACGAGCAGGCAGACCAGCACGAGGCCGGGGACCCCGCCGACCCCGATCAGCTCGAGCGGACCGGCCTCCTCGGGCGACATCGCGTCGAGGCTCGCCCGGAGCTCGCCGAGATCCAGGTGGGCGATCTTGTCGACCCACAGGTGGACCGGCGCCGGATCCCGGACCAGCGCGACGATCCCCGCGCCGACGATCACCGCCGACAAGACCATGAACGGGACGCCGATCGCGATCGTGACGGTGATCGCCTCCCGGAACCCGAGCAGGAACACGAGGCACAGCCCGAGGATCAGCGCCGCGGTCACCCCGACCGGCCAGTGCGGTACCATCGAGCCGAACAGCGGGTTCTCGAGGATGTGATGGGTCGCGTCGGCCGCGGACAGCGTGATCGTGATCACGAAGTCGGTCATCGCGAACCCGATCAGCGTCAGCACGAGGACCTTGCCGATCCACCCGAGCCGCCCCCACCCGACGGTCAGCCGCTCGATCATCTTGATCGAACCCTCGCCGTCCGGGCTGTGGTGCGCGACCATGAAGTACACCGGCACCGCGGCCAGGAACGTGACCAGCACCAGCATCAGCGTGGCGATCGGCGCGACGTACCCGGCGGCGGCGACCGCGAGGCCCGGCGCGTACCCGAGCGAGCTGAAGTAGTCGACCCCGGTCAGCCACAGCGTGGCCTGCCACGGAGCGGCGTGGGTGTCCTTTCCGTGCGGGTCCGAGCCCCGCAGCCAGGTCGCCAACCACCGTTCGTCGTTCGTCACCGGAGCCCCCTAGGCGGTTCCCGCGCCGAGGACTACCACGGTGAACGCATCCCCGCCCTGCTCCTCCGACGCCGGCGCCCACGCCGAGACGTACGCCGAGCTCGACAGCCAGGCCCGCAGCCCGTCCTTGAGCGCCCCGGTCCCGTGGCCGTGGAGGAGGAACACCCGGTCCCACCCCCCGCGCACCGCGAGGTCGAAGAACCGCTCCGCGGCGTCCTGGCCCTCTTCGACCCGCATCCCGCGCATGTCGAGCGTGTTGCCGGGGACCCGGACCGCGTCGTCGATCCCGGGCTCCTTCGACGGCTTCGGGGACGACCCGCGCGACGTCTCCCGGGACGCCTCGCCGCTGCGTTGCCCCCCGTACGACTTCGCGACCGACCGGGACGCCGCCGGGGCCTGGAGCTCCTCCGGGCGGCACCGGACGGTCAGCCCGCCGATCCGGACCTGCAC
>JBEBJW010000242.1:0-7963 GCA_040079715.1 Myxococcota bacterium
TGGGTGGAGGCGGGAGTCGGGCGCTCCGGCGGCATGGACGGCCGAACGTCCGCGATCCGCGGGGGGCCGCCTCGTGCTGCCGCGCGACGGTCGCGGCGCCGTGGCCGCGGGGGACGGGACGCCACCCGGAGGGCCGCGCCACTGGCCTGACCTGCGGATCCAACCTGCTCCGGTCGGGGATCTTGGGGGCGACCCTGGGCGGCGCGGCATGGACGGCCGAACGTCCGCGATCCGCGGGGGACCGCCTCGTGCTGCCGCGCGACGGTCGTGGCGTCGGGGATCTCGGGGAGACCCAGGAGGTGGGCCTCCTCCTGCGAGCGTCCGCGATCCACGGGGCCGTCCTGCTGGCGCGCGGCGTCGGGAAGGGCGCGCCGGGCACGTTCGCGGGGAGCGCCGGGCTCGTTCAGCCGCCGAGCTGCGACACCAGGAACGCCTGGAGCTCGGTCTCGTCGCCCGGGTTGTAGCCGGTGGTCCGCCGCACCACGTCGCCGTTCTTGTCGATCACCACGGTGTACGGCACGGTCTTGCTCGGGTTGTACGCGCCGATCACGGTGGACTCGCGGTCGAGCAGGACCGGGAACGTGTACCCCATCTTCATCACGAACGGCTTGACCCGCGACGCCGACCGCGCGTCGTCGGTGGAGATCGACAGGACCACGAGGCCCTTCGCGCCGAGGTCCTTGTACATCTTCTCGAGGTGCGGCATCTCCTCCTTGCACGGGCCGCACCAGGTGGCCCAGAACGACAGCACGACGACCTTGCCCTTCAGCGCGGACAGGGTGGTCTCGGCGCCGTTCACGTCGCGGAGCGTGAAGTCCGACGCCGCCTCGCCTGCGAACGCCGGCCGCGCCGCGAACGCCGCGAACACCATCCCGAGCCACGCGACCATCACCCGAAGCCGAGCCATCCGTTCTCCCTCGCTGCGGTCCGATCGACGCCGGACCGGGGTCGTCCATTCGGTCGGCCAGGGGACGTCGCCGTCCCCGCCGTGTTAGCAACCAGTCCCGGGGCAACCCCGCGGGAGCCATCCCCCTACCATGACCCGCCGCATTCTGATCGTCGACGACGAGCCCTCGATCCGGAAGGTGCTCGCCGCCCACCTCCGGCGGTTCGGGCACGAGACCGAGACGGCGGAGGACGGAGCCGCCGCGATCCGCGCGCTCGAGGCGGACGTGTTCCACCTGGTGATCACCGATCTGCGGATGCCGGTGGTCGACGGGATGTCGCTGCTCCGGTGGGCCCAGCAGAACCAGCCCGGGCTGCCGGTGATCCTGATCACCGCCCACGGCACGGTCGAGACCGCGGTCGAGGCGCTGAAGGCCGGCGCGTTCGACTACGTCACCAAGCCGTTCGACCGGGACGAGCTCCAGGGCGTGGTCACGAAGGCGCTCGCGACCGAGGCGCGCAACGCCGGTCGCCTCCAGCCCGACGGCGATCCGTCGCTCGCCTCCCCGAGCCCGTCGGGTGGGATCGTCGGGTCGACGCCGCAGATGCGCGACCTGAACAAGCTGATCGACAAGGTCGCCCACAGCCCGACCACCGTGCTGATCGCCGGCGAGTCCGGGACCGGCAAGGAGCTCGTCGCGCGGGCGCTGCACGACCGGAGCGAGCGCGCGAACGGACCGTTCATCCAGATCAACTGCGGCGCGATCCCCGAGTCGCTGTTCGAGGCCGAGCTGTTCGGGTACGAGCGCGGGGCGTTCACCGGCGCGGTCGCGAGCAAGCCCGGGCGGTTCGAGCTCGCCGCGAACGGCACGTTGTTCCTCGACGAGATCGGCGAGCTCCCCCGCGAGATGCAGGTCAAGCTGCTCCGCGCGCTGCAGGAGCGCCGGATCGATCGGGTCGGCGGGATCGAGCCGATCGCGATCGACGTGCGGGTGGTCGCGGCCACCAACGTCGACCTGAAGAAGGCGTCGGACGAAGGGCGGTTCCGGAGCGATCTGTTCTACCGGTTGTCGGTGTTCCCGATCCACCTGCCGCCGCTCCGGGAGCGGGTCGACGACATCCCGCTGCTGGTCGAGCACTTCCTCCGCCGGTTCGACGCCCGCCTCGGCAAGCACGTGGCCCGGGTCGCGCCGGACGCGCTGGCGGCGCTGCTCGAGTACGGCTGGCCGGGCAACATCCGCGAGCTCGAGAACCTGATGGAGCGAGCGGTGCTGCTCGCCGAGGGCGACACGATCGGCCTCGCGGACCTCCCCGGCCTGCGCGGTCCGTCCGGCCCCCCGAGCGAGGAGCTCGACGAGCTCGACCTCAAGGAGTACGTCCGGGTCCACACCGCGCGCCTCGAGCGCGCGCGGATCCAGCGGGTGCTCGAGGCGGAGGACGGCAACGTGACCCGCGCCGCCCGCCGCCTCGGGATCAGCCGCAAGTCGCTCCAGACCAAGATGAAGGAGTACGGGCTCCGCGACGGCTGAACCGTGTTGACTCTCCCCGGTCGGCGCCGTAGCCTGCGGCGGTGATCCCATTGCACCCCTGGCTCGTCTGCGCCGTCGCCACCGGCACCGCCTCCGCCGCCCAGGTCACCGACATGCCGCCGGAGCTCGGGCTGTACGCCGGCCTTCGGTACGGCGGCTCGAGCGTGTCCGGGCACCTCGAGGAGGCGGGCGAGGAGGTCGGGGGCCGCAAGGTCTCGCGCCACGACCTCGACCTGTTCGCCGAGTTCGCGCCGGTCCGCGGGATCGCGTTCAACCTCGACCTCGCGTACACCCCGTCCCTGTCGTACCGGTACCCCGGGGCGCGGTCGATGGTGGTCGAGCCGCTGACGGGCTCGGGCTCGTACCTCGCGGGAGAGGTTGGGACGGACACGCCCACCGTCAAGGCGTCCGGCCTCGACGGCCTGTGGCTCGGGGTCGCCGCCGCCCCGGTCTCGGAGGGGTACGGGACGTCCCAGCGGGCGAACTGGCGGATCGACGCCGGGTTCCGCACCCCGTCGCCGAACCGGAACCTGTGGACCACCCGCAACGGCAACCGCGGCCCGGCGGAGGGCGGGTCGGCGATCCGCCTCGCCGGCGCGTTCTCCACCACCCGCGGGGTGGTGAGCCCGTGGATGCGCGGGGGGTGGACGCGCGAGAGCCCGGTCAAGGTCGACGTGGTCGACGAGGCGGGCGTCACCTGGGCGAAGGACCTCCCGCTCCGCCCGGCCAGCACGTTCGCCGCGGACGTCGGGGTCGACGTGGTCGCGGTGGAGGACGCGTCGACCGGGCTGCGGTTCGCGGTCGGGCTGTCGTTCGGGGCGGGGTACAAGACGTGGGAGGACGTGGCCTCCGGGGTGTACCTGCCGAACGTGCTGGACGGCGGGCGGCGGATCCCGATGACGTCCGGTGACCGGGTGTTCGGGCAGGCCGCCATCGACGCGGATCTCCACCTGAACGAGGTCATCCGGTTCGATACGGGTCTCGCGGTCGACTACGGCCTGCCGTACCGGCTCGAGCACGTGTACGAGGTCCGGACCTCACCCGACACGATCGAGCTCGGCTGGACGTTCGCCGTGACCGCAGTCGGGCTGTTCGCTGCCCGCGAGCCCGAGGCGCTGGACCCCTGACCTGGATCCGGGTGGGATCCCGGTGGGGCGATCGCGGTGCGCGCACTCCTCGGTCGGTCGCTCCGGCGGCTCGGTTTGCGGGAAGGGCCCGACGCGACCCGATCGGCCTTCAGTTCGCGCGCAGGCGTCCGATGGACGGGTGCCACGTCGGCCGTGGGTCGGTCGTGCGGAGCGGTTCTCCGGTCGGTCATCGAGCTTCCACCCCCCTGGTCGTTTCGGATCGACCTGGCGTAGAGTCGGACGTCCCGGTTCGGAGCAGGAATGACGCCATTGCAGTCGGTGGTCTACCGTTGGCGGTTCGGCGTGCTGCTGGCGTGGCCCGCGATGGTGGTACCCGGGTTCGTGGTGGTGGAGCGGTACGCGAGCGCCCCGGGGCGGTTGGCGGAGCCCCCGGCCACCTGGCCCGCGTCGATCGCGCTCGATCGCACGCCGGGACGCGACACGATCGTGATGCTGGCGCACCCGCGCTGCCCGTGCACCCGGTCGAGCCTGCGCGAGCTGTCCCACCTGATGACCGCCGTGGACGGGCGCGCCGACGGGTACGTGCTGTTCGTCGACCCGGCCGGGACCTCGTGGGAGCACACCGACCTGTGGACGCTCGCCGCCGAGATCCCGGGGATGCACGTCCTCGACGACCGCGGCGGCGCCATCGCCTCGCTCCTCGGCGCGTACACCTCCGGCCAGGTGGTGGTGTACGACGCGGCGGGCACGCTGTCGTTCAACGGCGGGATCACCCGCGCGCGCGGACACGAAGGCGAGAGCATCGGTCGCGAAGCGATCACCGACATCGTGAACGGACGGGGTGCGCCGATCGCGTCGTCGGACGTGTTCGGCTGCGATCTCCAGGAACCCGAGAGGGCCCAATGACCACCAACAGTACCACCACGATCGCGCTGGTCGGGCGGACGGACGCGCTCCTCGCCGCCCACAACGATCGAATCCGAATTCGAACCGACCGGTTGTTCGGGGCGCTGCTGGTCGCCCAGTGGCTCGCCGGGATCGGACTGTCGTTGATCGTGTCTCCCCGCTCGTGGGCCGGGTCGGAGTGGTCGGTCCACCTCCACGTGGTGGTGGCCGTGTTCCTCGGCGGGGCGATCGTCGCGGTTCCGGTGCTGCTCGCGATCGCGACGCCCGGGTTCGCGGTGACCCGCCACGCGGTCGCGGTCGGCCAGATGCTGATCGGCTCGCTGCTGATCCATTTGACCGGCGGGCGGCTCGAGACCCACTTCCACGTGTTCGGCTCGCTCGCGTTCCTGGCGTTCTACCGCGACTGGAAGGTGCTCGGGACCGCGACCGTGATCGCGGCGGCGGACCACTTCCTCCGCGGGATGTTCTATCCGCAGTCGATCTACGGGGTGCTCGGCGGCGCCGAGTGGCGGTGGCTCGAGCACGCCGGGTGGGTCGTGTTCGAGGACATCTTCCTCGGCGCGTCGTGCATCCAGGCGCAGTCCGAGATGCGGGAGATCGCCGTCCGCCACGCCGAGATCGAGTCGTCGTCGCGCCAGCTCGAGCTGCAGGCCGAGGAGTCGCGCCGGCTGGCCGCGAAGAACGAGCACCTCGCGGTGGAGGCCCTGGCGGCGACCAAGGCGAAGTCCGAGTTCCTCGCCACGATGAGCCACGAGCTGCGGACGCCGATGAACGCGATCATCAACTACGCCGACCTCGCGATCCGCCGTGGCGCGAAGTCGATCGCCCTGATGGCGGACCCGGCGCCGCTCCAGCAGCAGCACCGGTTCGCGTCCGAGATCCGCACCGCCGGGGAGCGCCTGCTGTCGCTGATCAACCAGCTGCTCGATCTGTCTCGGATCGAGGCGGGGCGGCTGGAGGTCCACGTCGAAGAGGCCCCCGGCACCGAGGTCATCAGCCGGGTGCGGAAGATCGCCGACCCGCTGATGGAGCAGAACCAGAACGAGTTCACCTCGAGCTGCGATCCCGAGATTCGATTCCGCACGGACGTGCAGAAGCTCGAACAGTGCATGATCAACCTCGTCGGCAACGCCGCGAAGTTCACCCACCGCGGCCGGATCACGCTCCAGATGACGCTGGTCCGCCCCAACACCGTGATCATCACCGTCACCGACACCGGGATCGGGATGACCGCGGAGCAGATCGAGCGCCTGTTCGTGCCGTTCAACCAGGCCGACTCGTCGATCACCCGCCAGTACGGCGGCTCCGGACTGGGGCTGGCGATCACGAAGTCGATCCTCACGCTGCTCGGCGGCACCATCGGGGTGACCAGCGAGCGCCACCGCGGGTCGACGTTCACGATCACGATCCCGATGAACCTCGAACAGGGCGCCTCGCCCGCGATCGTGGCCACCCCGGCCCGCGCCTCGCGGTCGGGCCCGATCGGCCTCGATCGCCGCGCGCCCGCCACCTCGCTGAGGGAGTCATGAACATCCTGATCGTCGAAGACGACCGCACCAACCAGGCCCTGCTCGGGTTCCAGGCCGAGGACGCCCAGTCGGACGTGAGCGTGGTCACCGCCGACAACGGCGAGGAAGCGCTCCAGCGGCTGATCCAGGTCAGCCCGATCTCGCTGATCCTGTTGGACCTCGGGATGCCGCAGATGGACGGGTTCGAGTTCCTCGCCCGGCTCCGCGCGACCCCCGGCCAGGCCCGCACCCCGGTGATCGTGGTGACCGCCCGAGACCTGTCCGAGCGCGACCACGACCACCTGCGGTCGATGGGGGTGCGTCGGGTCTTCCAGAAGGGCCGATACGACACCCAGGCCCTGAGCGAGGCCATCACGGAATGCGCGCAATGACCGCGGCCCACTACGTCCTGGTGATCGAAGACAACGCGATGAACGCGGATGTCTTGAAGGAGAACCTGGTCGACGCCGGGTACCGGTTCGCGCTGGCGGTGAACGGCGCCGCCGGGGTGGCGCTGGCGAACGACCTGCTGCCCGACATCATCCTGATGGACGTGAACCTCCCGATCCTGGACGGACTGTCGGCGACCCGGCTGCTGAAGAAGAACTCCACCACCCAGGGGATCCCGATCGTCGCGCTGACCGCCCGGGCGATGTCCGGCGACCGCGAGATCTGCCTCGCCGCCGGGTGCGACGACTACGTCAGCAAGCCGGTCGACATCGATCTGCTGCTCGCGAAGATGCAGCACCACCTCGACAGCCGGCCGCCGTCGTTCGTCGAGATGATCCGCCGCCAGCGGGTCGAGGCGGAGAACCGCGCGCGCGACGCCGACGATCCGCTGTCGCTCCAGCCGGGGATGGCCCCGCACGAGTACGAGGCCGAGTTCGCGAACCTGAACCGCACGATCGAGCGGAGCGAGGCCGACCTGCGCCTGGCCCAGCTCCGGGTGTCCGAGCTCGACGACACCCTCGGCGAGCGCGAGCAGCAGATCGCGGCCCTGATCGCCGATCGCGACGGGGCGAGGCGCGAGCTCGAGCGCCAGGGCGCGCGGATCCTCGAGCTGGCGGCCGAGCGCGACCGCGTCGTCGCCGAGCGCGACACCCTCCGGACCCAACGCGACGCGCTCCAGCACGAGCGCGACGCCCTGATCGTCCCGATCGCGCCCCCCGCGACGGTCACCACCCCGCCGCCGCGGCTGGTGGTGAACTCGGTGCCGCCGGACGACGTGGCCCAGGTGGTGACCGACGACCAGGCCAAGGCGAACCGCCGCCTGCGGAAGCTCGCCCAGCAGCTCGAGCTGTCGCAGGAGCGCGTCCGCGAGCTCCAGGCGCAGCTGGACGGGCTCCCGCCGGACCTCAAGACCCTCCACGCCCAGCACGAGTCGCTCCGGAAGGCGTTCGTGCAGCTCCACCGCTCGGTGGTCAAGTCGGCGGAGGAGGCGCTGCACCAGGTCGCGTTCGGGCGGTCGTCGGGCTGACCGGCGCCGACGCGCTCACAGCGGGAACGTCGGCCGCCACAGCCACCCCTCGAACGGGTTCGCGAGGTCGTCCACCACCACCGCGTCCTCGGTGAGGTCGACGAACACCTGATCGCCGTACGCGCCGGTCGCGCCGGTCGGGGCGAGGGTCGGCATCGCCGCCACCACCACCCGGCCGGAAGCGGGCCCGGGACCGCCGGGGCCGCCCTGGGTGCCGCTGTCGGTCAGCCACAGCCACCCGTCGGACGTGAGCTCGACCCCGCGCAGGAACTCGAACGGGTCGACGTTCGCCGGGAGGAGGTCCGCGACGTACGCCGGCGCCACGGTCGGGTCGTCGGTGACCGCGAGCCCGACGCTGCTGGTCGAGCCGTTGCCGTCGCTGTGGGCGTACAGCAGCCACCACCGGCCGTCGTACCGGCGGAACACCGCGCCGTGCGGGGTGAACAGCGACCCCGAGGGTGGGTACGTCCACACCAGCGACGGCGCCGCCGGATCGGTCAGGTCCCACATCGTGATCTCACCCGACGGGTCCTGGAGCCCGCCCGGTCCGCCGCGGCCCCCGCCCCGGTG
>JBEBJW010000243.1:0-7937 GCA_040079715.1 Myxococcota bacterium
GCCACCGCGATCGCCATCACCTGCTCCTGGAACAGCGGCACCCCGAGCGTCCGGTCGAGGATCGGCACCAGCGCGGGGTGGGCGTACGTGATGGGCTCGTCGCCGTTCCGCCGGCGGAGGTACGGGTGGACCATCCCGCCCTGGATCGGCCCCGGGCGCACGATCGCGACCTCCACCACCAGGTCGTAGAAGCACCGCGGCTTGAGCCGGGGCAGCATCGACATCTGCGCCCGGCTCTCGATCTGGAACACGCCGACCGTGTCTGCCTTGCAGAACATGTCGTACACCGCGGGATCCTCGGCGGGAACCGTCGCGAGGTCGAGGTCCAGCCCGTGGTGATCGCGGAGCAGGTCGAACGCCTTCCGGATCGCGGTCAGCATCCCGAGCGCGAGCACGTCGACCTTCACGAACTCGAGGGCCTCGACGTCGTACTTGTCCCACTGGAGGACCGTGCGACCCTCCATCGTCGCCGGCTCGATCGGCACGAGCTCGCCGAGCGAACCGGCCGCGATCACGAACCCGCCGACGTGGATCGACAGGTGGCGCGGGAACCCGGCGAGCTGGTGGGCCGCGTGGAGGGTGCCCTGGACCTCGTCCGAGCCGGGGTCGAGGCCGGCCTCGCGCACCAGATCGGCGATCTCGTCGACCGGCGGGACGAACACCGGGACCCGACCGCCCTCGTGCGGCTCCGACCACTTCTGGGCCTGCCGCCCGGTGGCCACGTCGGCGCCGGGGTGGGGCCCACTCACGACGGAGTGCGGCGCGTCGAGCCCGGCCGACCACCGATCGAGCGACTTCGCCAGCCGATCGACCTGATCGAGCGACAACCCGAACACCTTGCCGGCCTCGCGGATCGCCGACCGCTGCCGGTAGCTGATGAACTCGTTGACCATCCCGGCGCGATCGCGGCCGTACCGGGCGTAGATGTACTGGATGACCTCCTCGCGGCGCTCGTGCTCGAAGTCGACGTCGATGTCCGGCGGCTCGCCGCGCTCCCGGCTGATGAACCGCTCGAACAGCAGCGCCGCGCGGCTCGGATCGACCGAGGTGACGCCGAGCGCGTAGCACACCGCCGAGTTCGCGGCGGAGCCCCGGCCCTGGCACAGGATCCCCTGGCTGCGGGCGAACCGGACCACGTCGTACACCGTCAGGAAGTAGCTCGGGAAGTCGAGGTCCTCGATCACGGTCAGCTCGTGGTCGATCGCGGCGCGGACCTTGTCCGGCACGCCGTCCGGATACCGCCACCGCAGCCCGCGCTCGGTCAGCGTCCGGAGCCACGACATCGGCGTCTCCGCCTCCGGCACCACCTCCCGTGGGTACCCGTACCGGAGCTCCGACAGCGAGAAGGTGCACGACTCGGCGAGCGCCGTGCCGGCGGTGATCGCGTCCGGCCAGTCGCGGTACCGCTCGCGGAACTCGGCCTCCTCCAGCAGCACCCGCTCGGCGTTCGGCGCGAGGCCCCTCCCGGCTGCGCGGAGGGTGGTCTTGCGCCGGATGCAGGCGAGCACGTCCGCCACCACCCGCCGAGACCGGGCGTGCATCCGAACGTCGTTGGTGGCGAGCAGCGGCCGGCCGAGCGCCCGACCGAGCTCGACCGCCGCCCGCGTCCGGTGCGGATCGGCCGCGGTGAGATCGCGGGACACCGCGACGTACAGGCGATCTCCGAACGCGTCTCGCAGCGGACCGGCCTCGGACGCCGACCACCCTGGACGGAGGACGCAGCCGAGCCCGCCGGCCCGCTCGGCGATCGCCTCGACCGCGACCCGCGATCGGCCCTTCTGGACCGCAGAGCGCCCGAGCGTCAGCAGCCGGCACAGGTTCGACCACCCTGCCCGCTCGGTGACCACCAGCGCGACCGCCGCCCGATCCGCCACGGTGATCGTGGCGCCGCACACGAGGTGGATCCCGCGCTCCGTCGCCGACCGGTGGGCCTGGACCAGGCCGTACACCCCGTCGCGATCGCACACCCCGACGTGCGTCACGCCCGCGGCGGCGGCGGCGTCGACCAGCTCGTGCGGCTGGGACGCGCCGTCGAGCAGCGAGTAGCAGGTTCGGGCGAGGAGCTCGGCGTACGGCACCCCTCGAACATATGTTCAGTATGGTCGATCGTCCAGCTGACACGGCGCGGTCACCCGGCCGGCGGTCTCACCCGCTACGATCGGTCATGGCCGAGGTGCGGGTCTCCATCCGCTCGCCCGGGCTCGCCGCGCGGGTCCGACGCTGGCTCGACGCCGCCTCGGTGAGGTCGCGGGTGGACGTCGAGCTCACGGACGCCGGGCCGTCCGGACCCGACGCGGTGTGGATCGCGATCGTCGACCGGATGGCCGACGGGGCCGCGCAGGTGCGCCGCGGGGCGGTGGACGCGGTCGCGTCGTCGGACCTCGATCGACTCGAGGTCTCGTTCGCGCTGGCGGATCGCGCGTTCGAACACCGGGCGCTCCGGCGCCTGTTCGAGGTGTCGCCGGACGCGATGGAGATCGTCGACGGGGAGTTCCGGATCGTCGACGTGAACCCAGCGTTCGAGTCGATCTTCGGGTGGACCCGGGCCGAGGTGCTCGGGCGCACGCCGGGCTCGCTGATGCGGGCGGGGACCCACGACGCGTCGTACTACGCCCGGGTCGAGCGGAACATCGCCGAGGGGCGCCCGTGGACCGGCTCGCACGTCACCCGGTCCGGCGGCTCGGCCCTGTCGCTCCAGGAGATCGTGGTGGCGCCGCTGCGCCTCGGTGAGACGATCAGCGGCCTGGTCGCGCTGCGGCGGGACGTGTCCCGGTGGATCGAGCCGCTCCCGGGCCCAGCGCCGGAGCGGATCCGCGATCACGTCGAGCGCTCTGCCACCCTCCCGTGGGTCCTGCACGACGCCGACGGCGGGATCCTCGGGGTGAACGACGCGACCGTCCGCCTGCTCGCCCGCGAACGATCGGTGCTGGTGGGCGATCGCCTCGGGTCGTTCCTGGCGGTCGATCCGGCGGTGTGGACCGGGGTGCTCGACCGCGACAGCCCGACGTCCGTCGACACCGCGCTGGGCGCGGTGCCGATCGAGCTCCGCTCGAGCCCGATCCGGCTGGGCGAGGCGCGGTACGTGCTCACCGTGCTGATCGACATCTCGGAGCGGAAGCGCCACGAGCGCGCCCTCGAGCTCGCGCGCGACGAGGCCGTCCGGTCGGACCAGGCGAAGTCGATGTTCCTGGCGAACATGAGCCACGAGCTGCGCACGCCGCTGAACGCGATCCTCGGCTACGCCGAGCTGCTGATCGACGACCCGCACGAGCCGGACGCCGCCGGCGACCTGGCCCGGATCCGGCGCGCGGGGCTCCACCTGCTCGGGATGGTCGACGACATCCTGGATCTGTCCCGGATCGAGTCGAAGCGGCTCGAGGTCCACCTCGAAGACGTTCGGGTCTCCGAGGTCCTGGCGGAGGTGGTCGACACCGTCCGGACCGCCGCCACCCTCGGCGCGAACACGCTCCGGATCGCGGACGCCGACCAGCTGCGGATCGTGACCGATCGCCGACGGTTTGCCCAGATCCTGTTGAACCTGCTGGGCAACGCCTGCAAGTTCACCCGGAACGGGACGATCGAGCTCACGATCGATCCAGGACCCCACACGGTCGAGTTCGTGGTCCGCGACGACGGACCGGGGATCCCCGCGGAGGTGTTCCCCCGCCTGTTCGACCCGTTCGAGCGCGGGGCCGCCGAGCGGACCCACGCCGGCACGGGCCTCGGGCTCGCGATCAGCCGGAGGCTCGCCCGCGCGCTCGGCGGCGAGCTGTGGGCGGAGAGTCCGGCGCGGGGGGCCGAGTTCGTGTTGGTGATCCCCCCGGATCTCCGACGGTCGCGCGGCTGACGATCACGCGAGCTCGCGGATCACGCCCCGGTCCTTCAGCCGACGCAGGGCCTCCTTCTCGAGCTGCCGGACGCGCTCGCGCGACAGCGACAGGCGTCGGCCGACCTCGGCCAGCGACAGCGGGGTGTCGCCGTCGAGACCGTATCGGGTGGTGACCACCATCCGCTGCCGCTCGTCGAGGGCGTCGACCACCGCAGCGAGCGCCCGCTGGGCCTCGTCGCGGGAGATCGCGCCGTCGAGCGGGTCGAGCGCCTCTTCGTCGGCGAGCATCCCCGACAACGACCGCGACCGCGGGCTGTCGTCCATCGGCTCGTCGAGCGACACCGCGTCGCCGCGGGACAGCAGGAACTCGGCCCGCTCCGGATCCACGCCGGCCTCGGCCGCGAGCTCGGAGATGGTCCAGCCCGCCCCGAGCCGCTCGTGGTCGAGCTGGGCCTTCCGCAGGTTCCGGAGCTGCTCGACCGCCGCGCCGGGGAGTCGGACCACCCGCCCGTTCTGGTCGATCGCCCGGGTGATCTGGGCCCGGACCCACCATCGCGCGTAGGTGCTGAACCGCAGCCCGCGCTCGGGATCGAACCGCTTCGCGGCCCGCAGCAGCCCGAGGTACCCCTCCTGGGTGAGGTCCGCCCGGTCCATCATCCGCCCGCCGAGCTTGCGCGCCTCGTGGAACGCGATCCGCTGCTGCGACATCGCGAGGCGCCACCGGAGCCGATCCGCCTCGTTCCACGCCTGCATCGCCGCGGCGGCGGTCTTCCGGATCGACGGATCGCTCCGCGACTCGGACCAGGCGGTCAGCACGGCGGCCTCGAGCTTGTCGACCCACCCGGCGTGGGTGCGGTACCGCCCGGAGGTGGCCCGCCCGAGGATCGCCCGCACGCAGTCGAGCTCGCGGATCGCCTCGAACGCCCGCTCCTCGGCGGCGCGGATCCTACGGCCGACCGTCACCTCTTCCGAGGCGGACAGCTCGCGGGTCGGCCCCTCGAATTCAACGGTTCCCACGGCATCCTCCCTGACGGGATGAATCTTGACTCTGGTGTCCAGATTATCGCGATCGCCCAGCGGACACAACGGTCGGGTGGGCGGTGATGACGATCTGCGACGAGTCCGCCAGAACCCGAGCAACATCCGTATGGCACAGCGGTGACCGGGTTCACGCTGTTCGGAGTTGCGCGATGAACAGGAGCCGATTAGACCGACGCAGCGGGATGGTTTGCCCCCAAAACGACGGGGCGACGTGTATTCCACGTTCACCCCCAAGGTCGGGCCCGCCCAGGACCAGGAGACCGGATGACGTTCCAAGTGGGGGACAAGGCCTACGTCCCCAACCTCGGCGTCGGGATCGTCAAGGAAATCCGTACCATCGACATGGATGGTACCGACTATCAGATGTACGTCATCAAGATCCTGGAAAACGGGCTCACCTACTCGGTGCCGTTGAGCCAGGTCGGGGCGAGCGGCATCCGCGAGGTCATCCCGTCGTCGGCGGTCGAGAAGGTGTACGACGTGCTCCGAGACAAGGAGACGCCTGCCGACAAGCAGACGTGGAACCGTCGGTACCGCGAGTACATGAACAAGATCAAGACCGGTGATCCGCTCGAGGTCGCGGCGGTGCTCCGCGAGCTCGCTCGGTTGAAGGCCGAGAAGACCTTGTCGTTCGGCGAGCGAAAGATGTACGATCAGGCGCACTCGCTGATCGTGCAGGAGATCGCGGTCGCTCGGGACGTGGACGAGCAGGTGATCAAGGACGAGATCGAAGCGATCTTCGCCACCTGACCTGCCCGCCCTCCCCGCTCGCGGGGTCGCTGGTTAACCCTTGCGCTGGAGTGCCGATGCCAGCGCCGTTCCGCCTGTACAACACCCGAACCCGCCGCGTGGAGCCGTTCGAGCCGCTCGTGGCCGGACAGGTCGGACTGTACGTCTGCGGGATGACCGTGTACGCCGAGTGCCACATCGGCCACGCGCGCGCGATGGTGGTGTTCGACACGTTCGCCCGCTACCTCGCGCACCGCGGCTGGACCGTCCGGTTCGTCCGCAACTTCACCGACGTGGACGACAAGATCATCGTCCGGGCGCAGGAGCACGGCGAAGACCCGCTCGTGTGGGCTCAGACGTACATCGACCACTTCCACCGCGACATGCGCGACCTCGGCCTCGCCGATCCGACGCTCGAGCCGCGCGTCACCACCTCGATCCCGAAGATCGTCGAGCTGATCGGCATGCTGGTCGAGCGCGGAAACGCCTACCCGTCCGAGGGGAGCGTGTGGTTCGACGTGCCGAGCTGGCGGACCTACGGCGCCCTGTCCGGCCAGCAGGTCGACGAGCTGCGCAGCGAGGATCCGGGCTCGGGCAAGCGCCACCCGGCCGACTTCGCGCTGTGGAAGGCGGCGAAGCCGGGCGAGCCGGCGTGGCCGAGCCCGTGGGGCGACGGGCGGCCCGGGTGGCACGTCGAGTGCTCCGCGATGGCGTGGGACACGCTCGGCGCCACGATCGACATCCACGGCGGCGGGCTCGATCTCGTGTTCCCGCACCACGAGAACGAGGTCGCACAGTCTGAGTGCGCCCACGGCGCGGTGTACGCCCGATACTGGATGCACAACGGGCTGCTGACGCTCGCGTCCGGCGTGAAGATGGGCAAGTCGAAGGGCAACGTGGTCGAGATCCACCACGCGCTGCGCGAGCTGCCGGCCGAGGCCCTCCGGCTGTACTACCTGCAGAACCACTACCGCAGCCAGCTCCCGTACGACGCGGAGGCCCTGTCGGACGCGCTCGCGATGCTCGCCCGGCTGTACGATGCGCGCGAGGTCGCCGAGAAGATGCGCGGGGACGACGACGCGGACGCGATCGCCCGGGCGCTCGGGGCGGACGCGCTCACCGTGCTCGATCTCGGTCGACGGTTCCCGGAGCTGCTGTACCAGGCCCTCGACGACGACTTCAACACCAGCATGGCGCTCGGCCACGCGTTCGAGCTCGCCCGGGCGATCAACCGGCTGTCGAACCACAAGAAGGCCGCCGCGAAGGCCGGTCCGGTGGTCGCGCCGGCGCTGGCTGCGCTCGCGCTGCTCGGGCCGACGCTCGGGCTCCTCGGAGCGTCGTCCGAGGCGTTCCAGACCGAGGTCAAGGCGAAGCGGCTGCCGCTGCTGGGGATCACCGCGCCGCAGGTCGACGCGTTGATCCAGGCCCGGGCGGACGCGCGGGCGAACAAGGACTGGGCGCGGGCGGACGAGATCCGCGCCGAGCTCGAGGGGCACCGGATCGCGGTGATGGACCGGTCGGACGGCTCCGACTGGAAGGTCCGGCTGACGATCAGCGCCGAGCCGTGAGCTCGGTCACGAGGTGACGCAGCTCCTCGGCGCCGAACGGCTTGCGGACCCACGCGAGCCCGTTCTGCTCGAGATACGCGAGGTCTGCCTCTCCGAACGCGCCGGACAGGAACACCACGTCGCCGATCCGGTCGCGGTGCTTCAGCGACGCCTGCTCGTAGAACGCGATCCCGGTCGAACCCGCGAGGTGCAGGTCGACGAACACCACGTCGTACCTCCGCTCCCGCAGCCGATCGAGCGCGTCCGCCGGCGAGGCCGCCACCTGGACCTCGTGCTGCGGGGCGAGCGCCCGCTCGATCGCGCGGCGGATCAACGCCGAGTCGTCCAGGACCAACACCCGCGCCATTCGCCGCTCCCCGTCCGGCACCAGCGTCGGCCGCCCGGTGTCGGGCGCCGCGACCTGCGGCAGGTCGATCTCGAACACCGAACCCATCGCAGAGCTGTTCACGAGCTCGATCGTGCCCGCCATCTCGGCGACGTACTGGCGGCACAGGGCCAGCCCGAGCCCCGTCCCCTCGACCCGAGTGGTGAACCACGGTTCGAACAGCCGCCGCGCCACGTCGTCGCCGATCCCCGGCCCGTTGTCGGCGACCCGGATCAGCACCCGGTCGAGCACCGGCTCCGCGTCGACCTCGATCCGCGCCTCCGGCCGGCCGCGCACCGCGTGGGCAGCGTTCTTCAGCAGGTTCAGCAGGACCTGGCACAGCCGCGTCTCGTCGACCCGCGCGTAGCACGGCTTGCGGGCGCGCAGGACCACGTCGACCCCCTCC
>JBEBJW010000244.1:0-7937 GCA_040079715.1 Myxococcota bacterium
ATCGCCCGCGACCACCACATCAAGACCCCGACCACCGCGGCGGGGTGGGTGCCGGCATTGGAGACGATCCTGGAGGACCGGTTCCGGGACGGGCGCGGGCAGGCGCGGTCGGCCAGAGCGAGGGCGACGATCGTGGGGTCGCTGTTCACGGACTACGTCGGGACGCGGTTCGACGTGGACGGGAAGGCGTTCGAGGTGGTGCGGGTGGCGCCGGCCGCGGCGAAGCGGTCGCCCGAGTACGGGTTCCGCGGGGTGTCGCCTTGATCGCGGTGCCGCTGGGACCGGTGGGGCCGCGGACGCCGGCGGAGCGGGCGGCGAGGGCGGCGGCACTGCGGGTGGCGATCGGGCCGGTGAGCGGGTGGCCCGAGGACGCGCGGGCGGAGCTCGAGGAGCGGATCGCGATCCTCGCGGCGGACGGGGTGCCCGAGGCGGAGCGGAACGCCGAGGAGCTGGTCCGGGCCGAGATCCTCGGCGTGGCCTAGCTCATGCGCGCGAACTTGATGTCGACGTCGCCGGTCGCCCGCTGTCGCAGGCGGCGTCCGGGCGCGGCCCGTACCGGGGATCGGCAGATCTCGGGGCACCTCCGGCGGGAATGGTCCCGCCGGGGTGTAGGGACTGCGGATTGGCGAACGGGTCGGTGCACTCCAGCCGATGTGGTGGACCCAGACGCGCCCACGTGCGACCATGCGCCGGGTTCTCCGCGCCGCACGGCACGGGAGAGGCTGTCGGGGCCGGTCGCCCCTAAACTTAGGGCTAAATTATGCTTCAGACGGTCAGGGATGCGTGCGAACTGCACGGGATGGCCCTCGATTATGCGATGGGCGACCAGGTAGAGCATCTGTCCGACCTTCTCGACGGCGCCGAGAAGTCGTCCGGCGACTTCTTCGACAAGAACTTCGTGACCGCCGGGATGCGCGTGTTGCTTCGTCAGGGTCTCGAACGACTCGCTGGGCGCTCAGACCAGGCGGTGTTCGAGTTGAAGCAGGCGATGGGCGGCGGTAAGACCCACTCGATGCTTGCGCTCGGTCTGCTTGCCCGCAACCCCGAGCTCCGCGACCGCGTCCCGAACGACATCACGGCCGGTCTCCCCGCGACGAAGGCGCGAGTTGTCGCGATCAACGGTCGCTCCGTTTCGCGAGACACCTTCCTCTGGGGCGACATCGCCGCGCAGGTCGGCAAGCCGGACCTGTTTGCGAAGTTCTGGAAGAACGGGGCAGACGCGCCTGGCGAGGCCGACTGGATCGACCTTTTCGGCGAGACGCCGACCCTCCTACTCCTGGACGAGCTTCCGCCGTACTTCGACTACGCGATCACGCGGCCTGTCGGCGGCGGAACGCTGGCGAACGTGACCAACTACGCGCTCTCCAACCTGCTCTCTGCCGCGCTCAAGTTGAAGCAGCTCTGCATCGTGATCTCCAACCTGTCCGGTGCCTACCAGGGTGCGAGCAAGGACCTCACCAAGGCGATCGGCAACTTCAGACAAGAAACGAACCGCCAGGCCCGGGCGATCACGCCGGTCGAGTTGGCGAGCAACGAGATCTACGAGATCCTGCGGAAGCGGCTATTCAAGAGGATTGGCGGTGATGGCGTCATCGACTCGGTCGCCGGCGCTTACGCGGAGGCACTCTCCGAGGCCGTGAAGTCGAAGGCCGTCGCGAAGCCGACGGAGCAGATCGAGGAGGAGGTGCGCCGCTCGTACCCCTTCCATCCGTCGGTGAAACACGTCATCGCCATGTTCAAGGAGAACGAGAGCTACCGGCAAACCCGCGGACTCATGCAGTTCGCGTCGAAGATGATCAAGTCGGTATGGGGCCGGAAGACGAACGACGTCTACCTGATCGGGTGCCAGCACCTCGACCTCGGCATCCCCGATGTGCGGGAGGAGCTGAACCGGATCAGCAACCTCCAGGCGGCGGTCTCGACCGACATCGCCGACAACGATGCAGCCCACGCGGAGACCATCGACGCGAACGCCGGGAACGACGCGGCGGGCCAGGTGGCCCGGCTGCTTCTCACCGCGTCGCTCTCTGAATCTGTGGACGCTGTGAAGGGCCTCACGAAGAGCCAGGTGCTCGAGGTGCTCGTCGCGCCGCATCGGACGGCGCTGGAGTTCGACACCGCTTTTGAGGACCTGCGCCAGGAGTGCTGGTATCTCCACCGGAAGGAGAACGATGCCTGGTACTTCTCCAACATCGAGAACCTGAAGAAGCGGATCGAGAACAGGGCCGCCACGGCACCGCAGCCCAAGATCGACGCGGAGATGAAGCGCAGGCTGGAGGCGATCTTCGAGGCGAAGGAGAGAGTCGCGTACCAGCGCGTCCTGGCGCTGCCGAAGCTGGACGAGATCGACACGAAGGGGATGAGGCTGTGCCTCGTGCTGAGCCCGGACAGCAAGAACCCGCCCGCCGACGCCATGGCGCTCTACAACGACCGCGTCGAGAAGAACAACTTCTGCGTCGTCACGGGTGACGGGTCCAGCTTGGGAAACCTGGAGGAGAAGGTCCGCCGCATCTGGGCCGTGGCCAAGGTTAGGGAGGAGATCGGAGAGAAGTCCGTGCACGTGAAGGAGC
Source organism: Myxococcota bacterium (assembly GCA_040079715.1). Taxonomy (GTDB): domain Bacteria; phylum Myxococcota_A; class UBA796; order UBA796; genus JACKER01. The sequence continues at coordinate 2,571 of JBEBJW010000244.1, forward strand.
TACAGGAGGAGGCCGACACGGCCGAGTTCGACTTCCACAGCACGGTTGTGAGCCTCTTCAACCGGGTCTGGTACCCTGCAAAGGCAGGGCTCATCTACGCGAAGCTCCAGATCGAGCCGACGAAGGCCCCGCTCGACCACTCGGTCAAGAAGGTGACGCTCGACGGTGAGGGCTCGGTGCGGAAGGCGCTGAGTGCGACCGGCGCGTCGAAGCTTGAGCCCGCTATTACCGAGGTCAACCTCGACGCGCTGCTTCTGCGGGCGGAGGAGCAGTTGTGGAGTGGGTCGGAGAAGCGCATCCCCTGGAAGGACGTGACCTCCCGGGCCGCGACAAACCCACGGTGGACGTGGCTGCCGCCCAAGGCGCTTGACGAACTTCGGACGAAGGCCATGGGTCAGGACCGTTGGCGGTTCACCGACGACGGGTACATCGAGAAGGGACCGTTCCCGCCGCCGAAGACCTCCGTAAAAATCCAGGAACGGGCGTACGAAGAGGTCACGGGCAAGGCCACTCTGGGCGTCACCGCGAAAGATGCCGGGCCGCATGGTCGCGTGCACGTCTCGAAGACCCCCGAAGTGACTCCGGGGTCGGAGCACGTGATGGACGAGGTGTTCGAGACGGACGCCACCGTCCTGTACTTCGTTGCCATCGACCCGGACGGGAAGCACGCCACCGGCGAGGTGACCCGGTGGACGAACCGACTGACGATCACCCACGAGCGCAGGGAGCAGCTTGGAAAGCGTATCGTCGAGCTTACCGTTGTCCCGCGAGGGGCCCTTCGGTGGAACATGACGGGCGTCAACCCCAAGGAGGGGACCTCCTACGGCGGCCCGATCGACCTGCCGGGGGACGATGACGTGACGCTGTACGTGTACGCTGAGCACGACGGCGTAACCGCGACGCGTGAGTTCACGATCCCAAGGCCGAGTCAGAAGGGCACGGTGATCGATAAGCAGAAGCCCGCGACTCTGAAGAAGAAGCTGTCCAGCGACGGCAACGGCCCGGCCTTCACCACGATCAAGTGCGCGAAGGACGCGAAGGCCTCCTTCGTGGGGATCTCGATCGAGGTCGGAAAGGGCTCCAAGAACGCCTTGACGCGGTTCGGTAGCGAGAGCAGGCTCGCAGCTGAGTCCATCGAGAGGTTCATCATGGCGGCGCGCTCGGCACTGGGCGACGACACCGCGGACGTGAAGATCACGTTCAACGCCGTGCACTTCCCCACGGGTCACGACCTGGAAGTGTTCCTCAAGGGCATGACCCTGGACGTGGCCCCCACCGAGGTCGAGCAGTGACCGAGGGCTACGAAGGGTTCGGATACCCGAAGACCATCGACCCCCACCACTTCACGGTGCAAATTCCCACGGGGCGCTCCGACGATGTCGTGATCGTCGAGGACTTCGGCCTGCGGGGCGGGACGAACGGCGTCCCCGAGCGCGTGGATCGCTGCAGGCTTGCCCGAACGCTCTGGACTTCGATAGCGAGCACGGTCAAACAGGCGTTCAACGAACGCCTCAAGGAGAAAAACCTCCCGACCGGCCGCTGGGTCGTCGGCGAGAACCGCATAGACCGGCTGCTCGGGAAGGAGTTGTGCGTTCTCAGCTGGGGCATCGAGGCGGCCCGTGAGGAGCTAGTGGCAAACGCACTGCGGAACTGGCTCGCGCTCAGCCCAGAGGAGCGGTGGTGGCTGTTCTCGAAGGCCGTTGCCGCGGCTGGCCTCGCCGAACATGTGGACGTGGGGTGGCGCAAGGCGATCCGCATCGCCCTCACCGAGGTCGGGGACGAACCCGCTCCGCGCCCGCGCCCGGCCAAGAGGCGTTCGGCGAGAACTGCTGACGACGGGGGCACTCCGCTCCTCGACCTGCTCCGGAGGGCGGAAGATGGCGGGTGAGTTCAAACAGCCCGTTCCGTTCTCGCTCCGAGATGCTCCAGCGCTCATCGAGCGAGTGTTCCCTGCGCAGAAGGTGTCGGCCGAGGCGCAGAAGGAGAGGAAGGCCAACGCCGGTCAGACCCTGACCGCCCTGGGCAGCTACTGGAAGGGCCGGAAGCCGTTGATACTGGTGCGGGCCTGCATCTTAGGCGCGCTTCTGCCCGCGACGGACGACCCCGAGGCGGACCTAGCCATCTTCGAGAAGCTGATGGCGGTTGACGACGCTTCGTTCATACACCGAGTCAAGAGACGGAACGACTGGCCGGGTGTGCTCGCGAAGCCCTACCTCGAACGGCTCAACTCATCCTACCGGCCGGAGGAGCTTTCCGAGGACATCTACGAGGGGATTTGGGACGAGGTGAACCGTCACCTCGGCACATCGGCGCACTCCATCTCCTCACTCGTAGATGAACTCGGGGTCATGCGGTTTGGCCGTCGGCCCTCGGTCGCGGACACTTTCGCTGGGGGCGGGTCGATCCCGTTCGAGGCTGCTCGGCTTGGCTGCGACGTGTATGCGGCGGATCTGAACCCAATCGCCTGCATGCTGACGTGGGGGGCACTCCACCTCCTCTGCGCGGACGAGGCAACCCGGGCCGCAGTTCTGGAGCGCCAGAGAAGGCTTGCTGACGAGGTCGATGCCGAAATCACCGCTCTAGGGGTCGAGCACGATAGCGCCGGAAACCGGGCAAAGGCATTCCTGTATTGCCTCGAGGTGCGGTGTCCGAAGACCGGTTGGTTGGTTCCGCTGTCTGGCAGTTGGATCGTAAGCCACAGCCGTGCGACAATTGCACGGCTTCGGCCTGATCCGATATCAAAGCGCTTCGAGATCGATGTCGTTGCTGGTGTCTCCGCGGCAGAGATCGAGGCGGCGCGCTTCGGAACCGCCGTGGGAGGCGACCTGGCTTATGTGCTCGATGGGATCGAGTATAGGACGCCGCTTGCCACCATCCGTGGCGACAGGCCCGACGGTAGCAATTCCCTGCGGCAGTGGGAGCTCAGCGACATAGCGCCTCAGCTGGACGATGTGTTCGGAGAGCGGCTGTATGCCATCCAGTGGGTCAGCAGACCCGGCGGCGACGAGCAGGTATTCTTCACTGGTGTTCGCGAAGAAGACCTGGAGCGCGAGAAACTCGTCCGCAACCATGTTCTTGCGCATCTTTACGAGTGGCAGACCGCGGGCTGGGTGCCCGATATGGAAATCACGCCCGGTGCCAAGACCGACGAACCCATGCGAACGCGCGGGTGGCGGTACTGGCATCACCTGTTCACTCCGCGAGACTTGCTGGTGTTCTCCCTTTGGAAGCGACGGTGCTCCGAGCCGGCTGACTACATCCTGTTGGCCCTTCTACTCGACCTGAGCAGCCGACTCTCAAGGTGGCTCACGTCGCCTCCTGGCAAATCGGGTGGCCCCAGGGACCTCCCGTGCCAAGTCTTCTACAATCAGGCACTGAACACCTTCTACAATTACGCAGTTCGTTCCGCGTGGTTTCACCGGAAGACTGCCACCGGGAGATCGCTTACCTCCTCCGCTCCCTCCGTCGGCGTAGCCGAGGTGAGCACGGGTTCCGCAGCCGAGATCGGCGTTATCTCAGACATCTTCGTGACCGATCCCCCCTACGCGGACGCGGTAGTCTACGACGAGATCACCGAGTACTTCATCTCTTGGCTGCGTCGGAGCCCACCGGAGGAGTTCTCGGAGTGGATCTGGGACTCCCGGCGTTCGCTAGCCATCCGAGGCGAGGGTGAGCAGTTCCGCGCACGCATGGTTGCGTCCTACGCGGCGATGGCGAACCATATGCCCGACAACGGGCTCCAGATCGTCATGTTCACACACCAGTCGGGCGAGGTCTGGGCAGACATGGCCCAGATATTCTGGGGGGCCGGACTCCAAGTCATGGCCGCCTGGTACATCGCTACCGAGACGACCTCGGAGTTGAAGAAGGGCGGCTACGTGCAGGGCACGGTCATCCTCGTCCTGCGGAAGCGGAAGTCCGACGAGGCGGGGTACCGGGATGAGATCGTTCAGGAGATCAAGGTCGAAGTCGCCCGCCAGATCGAGACGATGGTGGGGCTGAACCAGTCGCTGAAGGGGCATGGGCGTATCGAGAACCTGTTCGAGGACGCCGACCTTCAGATGGCGGGCTACGCTGCGGCCCTGCGCGTGCTCACCGGGTACGCGCGCATAGACGGCACTGACATGACGCGCGAAGCGCTTCGACCACGCCAGAAGGGCGAGAGGAGCCTCGTCTCGGACATCGTCGACTTCGCCGTGCAGGTGGCGAACGAGCACCTCGTCCCCGAGGGCATGAACGCCCGTGTCTGGGAGCGGCTGAACGGCTCCGAGCGGTTCTACCTCAAGATGCTCGACGTCGAGACGACGGGCGCGAAAAAGCTGGATAACTATCAGAACTTCGCGAAAGCGTTTCGTGTCCCGGACTACACCGAACTTATGCATCGCTTGAAGCCGAACGATGCGCGCCTGCGGAATGCCGTGCAGTTCCATAAGGGCGGGTTCGAGGGCACCGAGTTCGGTCGATCGCCCACCCGAGCGGCCCTGTTCGCGCTGCAGGAGCTCCAGACCGATGCGGACGGCGACGTCGTGCTGGGCCACCTCCGGGACCTCGTGGATGGCTATCATGGGCAGCGGGAGACCCTGATCGCGGTGACCGCCTACATCGCCTCGAAACGAGAGGGTGTCGACGATGAGGAGGCCAAGGCCGCCCGCATCCTGCACGGCCTCATCCGCAACGAACGGCTGGGCGCGTGAGCGACGACGTGACCCAGGGATCGCGTAGCGCTTTCGAGGCTGGCGGAGGACTCGTCCGGTTCTCGTCCCGAGCCGGAAAGTTGTCGCAGGTCTTCCTCAAGGGCCGCCTGCTGGGCGCCACCGAGTACCTGCGTATCGCTGGATACTTCCGTTCGTCGGTGTTTGAGATCGTGAATGAGGAGATCGAGTCGGTAGGCAAGGTGCGGATCGTCTGCAACGCCGACGTCGACGCGGGCGACATCCGGGCCTCGCAACTGGCGCGGCAGGCGGTGCTTCTGGAGAAGTGGAATGAGACGGGCGGCGACCTGGACTCGATGCTGCAGCGCGCGCGGTACCAGCGTCTGTACGACCTGCTGAAGCGGGGCAACGTGGAGATCCGGGTCGTGGCGCGCACCGATGCGCCGTTCCTGCACGGGAAGGCCGGACTGATCCGCGCCGCGGACGGGTCCGCCGTGGCCTTCGTTGGTAGCCTCAACGAGACGCGCGAGGGGTGGGCGGGCAATTACGAGATGGTCTGGGAAGACTCCTCCGCCGCGGGCGTCGCGTGGGTCCAGGAGGAGTTCGACTACCTGTGGCAGCGGGGCGTGCCTCTCCCCGATGTCGTGGTTGAGGAGATCGGTCGCTGCGCGAGGAAGCGGCAGACGGAGATGGCCGACCTCGCGCCCGAACAGGT
>JBEBJW010000245.1:0-7929 GCA_040079715.1 Myxococcota bacterium
CGTCGGCAAGGGCTCGGCGACCCAGCGGCAGGTGGCGGCGGGGGCGGCGCGGGTGTGCGCCGAGCGCGGGTGCGACGCGGTGCTCCTCCTCGGCGACAACCTGTACCCGCGCGGGATGGAGGCCGACGACGACCCGCGGATGGACGCGTGGATCGGCGAGACCTACCGCGGGCTCGGCGCGCCGGTGTACCTCGTGGTCGGCAACCACGACTACGGCCACGGCCGCGACAAGGCCCGCGCCGCCCGCGAGATCGCGTGGGCCGACCGCACGCCCGGGTTCGAGTTCCCGGCGAACGCCTGGGTCGCCGACGCAGGCCCTGCGCGGATCATCGGCCTGGACACCAACGCGATGTTCCAGTTCGGCGCGCGGTTCCAGGGACAGTGGCTCCACGACCGCCTCGCCGAGTCCGACGCCCGGTGGAAGATCGTCGTCGGGCACCACCCGTACCGGTCGGAGGGCCCGCACGGCAACGCCGGGACGTACGACGACACCCGCCTCGTCCCGTTCGTGTCCGGGGGCGAGCTGCGCGAGGTGTTCGACCGCGAGCTGTGCGGCGCGGTCGACCTGTACGCCGCCGGCCACGACCACTCCCGCCAGCTGCTCGAGTGGTGCGGCACCTCGCTGATCGTGTCCGGCGCCGGCGCCTCGGCGACCCCCATCGTCGGGCACGGCAACCGGGTGTCGTTCGCCGAGGGATCCCCGGGTGGGGTGTGGGTCGAGGTCGGAGACGTCGATGGGCGCGTCGCGTTCTTCGATGCGGACGGATTCTGGCAGTCCGAGTTTCCGATCGCCCCGACGAGCCGTTAGACGGGCCGCACAGGATTTTTTCGCTCGACCGCTCGGGGCTTGGATTCCGAAGCTATTGTCGTCGATTGGAGGACGCATGCGCCACACCTGGTTCGCGGCTGCGCTCGCGCTGGCCGTCGGGTGCAAGGACTCGGACGTGGACGGCGTCCGCGACGGACAGGACTGCGCCCCGGACGACCACGACGTGTTTCCGGGCGCGTCCGAGGTGTGCGACGGCGTCGACAACGACTGCGACGGCCAGGTGGACGAGGACGTGGCGACCCTCGCGTACTGGGACCGCGACCGCGACGGGTTCGGCGACGAGGCGAACGCCCGCCGGGTGTGCGCGGTCCCGGACGACGGCGCGACGGTCGCCGGCGACTGCGACGACCTCGACCCGAAGGTCAACCCCGGCGCGGCCGAGGCGTGCAACCTGGCGGACGACGACTGCGACGGCGCGATCGACGAAGACGCCGAGGTCGTGTTCTACGCCGACGCGGACGGCGACGGCCACGGCGTTCCCGGCGACACCACCACCGCCTGCTTCGCCCCCGAGGGCTACGCCGGCCTCTCCGACGACTGCGACGACGCCGAGCCCCTCGCCTGGACCGGCGCGGCCGAGTCGTGCGACGGGGTCGACAACGACTGCGACGGCGCGACGGACGAAGACCTCGAGCCGGTCCGGGTCTGGACCGACGCGGACGGCGACGGGTACGGCGACCCCGCGGCGCCGGCGCTCGCGTGCGGGGCCGGGGTCGGGGTCGCGGACAACGCGCTCGACTGCGACGACGCGGACCCGAACCACAGCCCGGACACGATCGAGACCCGGATGAACGACGTCGACGACGACTGCGACGGGTACGTGAACGAGCTCGGGGTCGGCCCGGGCAACGAGTTCGCGACCGTGGCGGACGCGCTGCCGAGCGCGGCCCCGGGCGAGGTGGTCCAGATCGACCAGGGCCTCCACGTCGAGACGGTCGATCTCCGCGGCCACGACGTGGTCCTCGCCGGGGAGGGCTGCGACCGCACCACCCTGTACGGCGACGACCAGGGCACCACCGTCCGGGCAGACCGGGGCCAGATCGAGCGGCTGACCGTGTCCGGCGGGACGGGCTCGATCGCCGACTTCACCGACGCGAACCTGTACGGCGGCGGCGTACTGATCGAGGGCCCGGTCGCGCTGGTCGACGCGTGCGTGGTCGGCAACAGCGCCACCCGCGGCGGCGGGATCGCGGTCCTGTCCGGGGTGGCGAGCCTCGACGGCGTGGTCGTCGACCAGAACACCAGCAGCTCGCTCGGCGCCGGCGTGTACGTGATCGCGCCGGGTGCGGCGACCGCGGTCCGATCCCGGATCGTCGGCAACACGGCGTCCGACTGGGGCGGCGGGATCGCGTCGATCGGGGCGTCGCTCGACCTGACGAACACGGTGATCGCCGGGAACGTCGCGCTGACCAAGGGCTGCGGCCTGTACGCCGAAGAGGCGGTGGACCCCGGGACCGCGGCGATCACCGCGCCGTCGTCGGTGTTCGACCAGGTGACGTTCCACGCGAACCGGTGCACCGGGACCAGCGCCCGGAACGGCGAGGCGATCTACCAGGCGGGCGGCGCGCTCGACCTGCACGACGCGCTGTTCACCGACCACCCCGAGCCGTACGTCGTGGTCGAGACGACGGACGGCAATGCGTCGCTCGCGCTGCCCACCCTGACGAAGTCGTACGTCGGGTACCACGGGAACGCTGGCCCCGACGCCGACTACGAGTCGTTCCAGCAGGACCGGATCGGCGGGGATCCCGCGTACGTGTCGGCCGACCCGACGGTCGCTGCCCCGGACCACGATCTGCGCCTGCGCCCCGGCTCGGCGTTCGTCGACGTCGGCGATCCCGCGGTGACCGACCCGGACGGGACCCCGACCGACCTCGGCGCGTACGGCGGGCCGTCGGCGGGGCCCGGGTGGGACTTCGGGCTGCGCGACGACGAAGACGGCGACGGGATCCTGTCCGGGTGGGAGGTCCACGCCGGCACCAACCAGTGGCTCGACGACGCGGGCGACGACGAAGACGGTGACGGACTGACCAACCTCGACGAGTACGCGGTCGACGCGGATCCGTTCGCGCCGGACACCGACGACGACGGCATCTCCGACGGGATCGAGCTCGGGCTCGGGACCGACCCGACCCTCGCGTTCGACCAGGCCCCGACCGTGGCGACCGCGCCGTTCCGGTACGGGTTCGTCGGGGAGCCGCTGGCGGTCGACGCCTCCGCCTCGTTCGACCCGAACGCCGATCCGCTGTCGTTCGGGTGGGTGGCGACGGTGGTCCCGCCGACCAGCGTAGCGACGTTCGCCGATCCGGCCGCCGACGCGACCACGTTCACCCCGGACCTCGCGGGCGACTACGTGCTCACCGTGACCGTCGACGACGGCTCGACCACCCGGTCGGTCGACGTGGCGGTCACCGTGTTCGACGGCGCGATCGTCCCGGACGACCAGCCGACGGTCCAGGCGGCGATCGACGCCGTGTTCCCGGGCCAGGCGGTCGCGGTCCGGCCGGGCACCTGGGTCGGCGCGTTCGACACCCGCGGCGGCTCGGTGGTGGTCCTCGGCCTCGGCGCTGCGGACGAGGTCGTGCTCGACGGCGGTGGCGGCGGCTCCACCGTGACGGTGATCGGCGGCGACTTCACCGCCGCCCACCTCACCCTGACCGGCGGGTACTCCGACGAGGGCGGCGGTCTCCACGCCGACGCGTTCGGGTTCGTCGAGCTCGACGACGTGGTCATCACCGGCAACTACGCGGTCAACGGCGGCGGGCTGTGGGCGAACGGCGAGAGCGCGAAGGTCGCGCTGCGCGGGAGCCGGGTGACCGACAACGTCGCCGAGATCGACGGCGGCGGGCTGTGGATCACCGGCGACGACATCCAGCGGACCCTCGACGTGTTCGACGGGGCGTTCGTCGGGAACCGGGCCGGCTCGGCCGGCGGCGCGCTGTGGCTCGACGGCGGACCGTTCACCGGCGCTGACGCCGACTTCTACCTGAGCTCGGTCGCGTTCCTCGACAACGCGGCGCCGATCGGGGCGGCCTGGCGCCACACCGGCCAGGGGAGCGACGTGAACGCGTGGAACGTCACGTTCGTCGCGAACCGCGGCGGCTCGCTCACGTTCTCGAACGAGGGCCGGAGCATCGTGTTGTCCGACGCGATCGCCGGCAACGCCGTGTCGGTCCTGTGGGACGGCGCGCTGGTCGCCGATCAGGCGCCGATCGAGTACCAGCACTTCGACGGCGTGTGGACCGATCTGCCCGCCACCCTGTGGTTCGCCGACGCCGGCCTCGCGGCCACCCTGCCGTCGTACCAGGTCGCCGACCCTCGGATCGGCGTGTTCACCGACGACGGGGACCCGACCGACGACCTCGTCGCGACCCGCCTCGGGAGCCCGGCGATCGACGCCGGGTTCCTCGACCACCTCGATCGCGACGGCACCCGGGCCGACGTCGGTGCGTGCGGCGGGCCGTACGCCGACCCCGCTTGCGGCCAGGCACGGCTCGACGCCGACGGCGACGGGATGTCCGACCGGTGGGAGCGCGAGGTCGGGCTCGATCCGACCGTCGCGGACGGGAGTGACGACGCAGACGGGGACGGGCTCGACGCGCTCACCGAGCACCAGGCCGGGACCCGCGCGGACGAGGCCGACTCGGACAGCGACGGGCTGACCGACGCGGTCGAGCTCGGCGGCGTCGGCGACCCGCTCGACGACCGAGACCACCGGCCCCAGGTGGTGGTCGGCGCCGAGTTCCTCCGGTTCGAGCTCGGCGACCTGGCGGTCGCCTCGGCGACGGCGTCGTACGACCCGGACGGGCAGCCGATCACCGGCTACCACTGGGCCCTGATCGGCGTTGCCTCCGGCTCGGCGATCACCCCCGCCGCCCTGTCCGGCGACGACACCGCCGCCGTCTCGTTCACCCCGGACGTGGCCGGGGCGTACCGCCTGCGGGTCACCGTCGACGCCGGGGGCGCCACCTCCCGGCCGGTGACGGTGTGGGTGTACGTGCCGCGGGTGCTCACCGTCCCCGACGACTACGCCACCGTGGACGAGGCGTTCTCGGCCGCGAGCCCGTACGACACGATCCACATCGGCGCCGGCACCTGGCCGCTGACGTTCGACCCCGGCCAGACCCCGATCACGATCGCCGGCGACGGCGCCGGGGTCACGGTGCTCGAGGGGATCGGCAGCCAGCCGATCGTGAACCTCGGGGTGAACAGCCGAGCCGAGCTGCGCGATCTGACCCTCGCCCGCGGCGCGAACTACCAGGGCGGCGCGATCACCTGCAGCACCGGGTCGGCGCTGGTCGCCTCCGCCGAGCTCGTGCTCGAGCGGGTCACCGCCACCCAGAACGTCGCGTTCAACGGCGGGGTCGTGTACGGGTTCAACTGCGCGCTCGACCTCCGAGACGTGACGTTCACCCGTAACTTCGCGTCGAACGCGGGCGGGGCGATGAACCTGACCCACGGCTCGCTGACCTGGACCGGCGGCTCGCTCGACCACAACACCGCCGGGGCGAACGGCGGCGGGATCACGATGTCGTCCGGCACGGCGACGATCACCAACGTGCTCGTCCACCGGAACAGCTCGGTCACCAACGGCGCCGCGATCCAGATCTCCGGGTCGGACGCCGATGGCGACTCGTTCACGGCCGACCACCTGACCGTCGCCGGCAACTACGGGACCCTCGGCGCGGTGTTCCGCCCGAACGACAGCACCCTGCCGTTCACCGTGACGAACTGCCTGTTCTACGACAACGGGCGGTACGCGCTGTACGACGGCGAGGAGACCACCCCGAACTGGTTCACCGACCACAACGGGTTCTGGAACAACACGATCCACAGCTTCCCGAGCACCGCGTCCACCGGCCCGACCGACGTGAAGAGCAACCCGTCGTTCGTCGGGTACGACGGCAAGGAGCTCGGGATCATCGCTGACGATCTCCACCTCCGCGACGACTCTCCGATGCGCGACGCGGGCGTGGGCGCGGCAGACCCGGACGGCTCGCTGGCGGACATCGGGGTGTACGGCGGGCCCGGCGCGCCGGTCGACTGGGACGTGTACTTCCGGGACCTCGATTCGGACGGGATGTCCGACGGGTACGAGACGGACTTCGGCCTCGATCCCGCGCTCGACGACGCGGCCCTCGATCCGGACGGCGACACGCTGACCAACCTCGCCGAGGCCGCCGCCGACGCCGATCCGTTCTCGGTCGACACCGACGTGGACGGGGTGGACGACCCGACCGAGGTCGTGTCGGGCGACGACCCGGCGGACCCGCTCGACAACGCGCCGGACGTCGGGGCGGGGATCGACGTGGCCGGCACCGTCGGGTCCGCGAGCGTGCTGTCCGCCACCGCGGACGACCCGCAGAACGACCCGGTCACGTTCGCGTGGACCCTGACCGAGAAGCCCGGCCGGTCGCTGCTCACCAGCGGGGACCTCGGCGGGGCCGACACCGCCACCGTGATCTTGACCCCGGACACGCCCGGAACCTACGTCCTGTCGCTGGTCGGGTCGGACGGCGCCGGGTACTCCGAGCCCGACACGGTCGAGGTCAACGTGGCCGGCGACGTCCGGGTCCCCGAGGACTACCCGACGCTCAAGGCGGCGGTCGAGGGCGCGTCGACCGGAGCCGCGATCCTCGTCGGTCCCGGCACGTTCCCGACGCGGATCGACCTCGAGGGCAAGAACCTGACCCTGATCGGGGCCGGACGCGACCTGACGGTGCTCGACGGTCAGGACCTCGGGCCGGTGATCATCGCCGACGACGCCGAGATCGTCGCCCTCGACGGCCTGACCCTCACCGGCGGCCGGAACGGCCGGGGCGGCGGGCTGTGGTCGCGCGACGGCGACGTGACCCTGACCGACGTGGCGCTGGCCGACAACCTCGCCGCCGAGGGCGCGGGGCTCTACGCCGACACCTCGGTCGTCGTGGCGGACGGCGTGCGGGTCGTCGACAACTTCGTCGGGTACCGCGGCGCCGGGATCGCGCTCACCGGCACCGGCTCGTCGCTCGACGTGGTCCACGGCCTGTTCGCCGGCAACTCGGCCCCCGAGGGCCAGGGCGGCGCGATCCGGGCCAACATCGGCGTGGCGACCGTCCGAAACGCGATCTTCTCCGACAACTACGCGAAGGAGGGCGCCGGGGTGTTCGTCGTGACCACCCCCAGCTCGGCCGTCCTGTCCCACGTGACCGCCACGTTCAACAGCGGCGACCTCACCGGCACCGGCGCGTTCTTCCGGGTGGGCGACCAGGCGCTCGGCGAGCTCCACGACGCCGTGGTCACCCAGAACCGGGTCACCTACACGATCACCGAGTACGAGTCGCTCACCTCGGCCGCCGCTGGGTTCGTCCAGACCTACTCGCTCGTCGCGAACAACGACAAGGAGTACCTGCTGGCCGACAGCCCGGTCCCGGTCGACGGCGTGGACGGAAACGATCTGGTCGGGCCGGCGGACCTGACCGGCCTGATCGAGGACGGCGACTGGACCAACGACGACTGGACGCTCGGGGCTGCCTCGTCGGCGATCGACGCGGGAGATCCCGCGGGGAGCCTCGATCCGGACGGGTCCGCTCCGGACATGGGCGCGTTCGGCGGGGCCGACGGCGACTGGGTCCCGTAGCGCGGGGCCCCCCCCGGACGCGGTCGCGGCGTCAGCGGGCCGGCCACCACAGCTCGGCCGCCCCCGGCGCGAGCGTGCGCGGGCCGGGCGCGGCGGTGGCCCCGGTCACGACCTCGGTCCCGCCGGGGCCGTCGAGCGTCAGTGGCCCGTCGGTGTCGTCGAACAGCGCGACCCACCCGGCGTCACCGACGACCACCGCCGGCGGGATCGCCCCGACCGCCCCGGCGGCCCGCGACGGCGCCCCGAGCGCGTCGACCACCGCCGCCGACCGCCCGAGCGTCAGATCCGGGCGGGCCACCAGCCACGCGCCGGCCGCGGTCGCCCGCGGGATCACGTCGAGCGGCGCGTCCGCGTCGACCGGCGGCGGCACCGGCCACCACCACCGCCCGGCGGTGAACCCGAGCGAGGCCGCGGTCCACCCGAGCGCCTCCGGCGCGGCCGTCCACGCGAACCCGTCCACCGCCCCGATCGACGGCACCAC